>JAEUKC010000379.1:0-8881 GCA_016794445.1 Myxococcales bacterium | reverse complement strand
TCGACAGCACCCAGTGCGTCAAGGCCGACGACGTCAAGTGCACGGTCGGCCTCAACTTCGGCGCGCCGTTCGTGGTGTTCCGCCTCGGCGACGGCTGGTTCCTCGAGACCAACGCGCTGGTCAGCGTGACCGAGATCGGGTTCTCGACCGGCATCGGCGGCGCGATGCACATCGGCGACTACTACGGCACCAAGTTCGTGATCGGCGGCGAGACCGTGAAGACCTTCGGCAGCCGCGCCTACGCCCGCCTCGACCTGATCCGCGGCCTCGTGCGCGTGAGCCCCATCGTCGAGGTCACCGACATGCCCCACGCCGACCGCGCGGGTGTGCGGCTCCTCGCCGAGTTCGGCTTCGACCTGCGCAAGGGCTTCGGCCTCACGCTGCGCGGCGGCTACCAGGCGCGCGATTTCGACAGCGGGAGCTTCAGCCTCGGGGGGTCGTTCGCGTACGCTTTCTAGATGCCCACCCTCTCGCTCGAGACGCCGGACGGACACGTCCGCCTCGAGCTCGCCCTCCCCGCCGCGGAGTCGACCCTGGGCGCGCTCGCCGCGGCGTTCCTCCCGCTCGACGACGCCGCGACCGGGCTCGCCATCGCGCGCAGCACCCGCGAGGGGCAGCCGATCACCTGCCGCGAGGGGTGCGCCCACTGCTGTCGCCAGCTCGTGCCGCTGTCGGCGCCCGAGGCCTTCCACCTCGCGGGCGTCGTCGCGGCCCACGGGGATCGCGCCGCGATCGAGGCCCGCTTCGAACGGGTGCGCGCGGTGCTCGATCGATCGTGGATCGGCTACGCGCTCCGGAACCGCATGGCCGAGGACGAGCGCCGCGCCAAGGAGCTCGCCCTCGGGTTCTTCTCGTTGCAGCAGGCGTGTCCGCTGCTGGTCGACGAACGTTGCTCGATCTACGCCGACCGCCCCGTCGTGTGCCGCGAGTACGTGGTGACGACGCCGGTCGAGGGGTGCACGCGCCCCGGCATCGCGCCGCTCCGCCGCGTGCCGCTCGCCCTCCAGCTCTCGGAGGCACTCGCTTCCGTCGCGGGGCAGCGCCTCGGCGCCGAGCTCGGCCGCACGGTGCCGCTGCCGCTCGCGCTCGCGTTCGCCGACGAACACCGCGCCCTCGCCGCCCGGACCTTCCCCACGGACGCGCTCGTCGCCGACGTGCTCGCCGCGCTGCGCGTCTGAGGGCCCGTTCAAGCTTGCCCCCGGGCTGAAGCCCGGGGCACCGACGGCCGTGGAAGCCCACCTACGGCGGGCTCGCGCAGTGCGCCTGAGCAACGGCCGCGGTCCACTTCTCTGTCTCCGCTCCGAGATCACTGGCCGGACGTCACGCTGCAGCGAACCGCACGAGAGAGTTCAGCCCATCCCGCGTGGATCCACGCGTGGCGCCGAGCCCGGGGTCGATGCCCCGGGCTTCAGCGGCCGTCGGTGCCCCGGGCTTCAGCCCGGGGGCATTCTTCACACGCCTCGAGCTGCATCTCCGGTCGCTCCCCGACCGTCCCGGCGTGCGTCGCGCGCGGGGCCGTGCTTCCACCACGCCGTGATCAGCGTCTTCGACATGTTCACCATCGGCATCGGGCCCTCGAGCTCGCACACCGTCGGCCCCATGCGCGCCGCGCGGCGGTTCGGCGAGGCCCTCGTCGACGGCATCCTCGCCGAGGTGGCCTCGGTGCAGGTGGAGCTGTTCGGCTCGCTCGGGCACACCGGCAAGGGCCACGGCAGCGACGTGGCGGTCATCCTCGGCCTGCTCGGCGAGCGCCCCGACGAGGTCGAGCCCGACGACGTGCCCTCCAAGGTCGCGGCCGTGCAGGCGGCCGGCAAGCTGCTGCTCCTCGGCGACCACGAGGTCCGCTTCCGCCCCGACGAGGACCTGCACTTCCACCGGAAGCTCGTGCTGCCGCGCCACCCCAACGGCATGCGCTTCACCGCGTTCGACGGGGCCGGCACGCCGATCGAGACCCGCGAGTACTACTCGGTCGGTGGCGGCTTCGTCGTCGACGAGGGCACCCCCGACGTGATCCACGGCGGCCCGCTCCCCCTGCCCTACCCGTTCCGCTCGGGCGACGAGCTGCTCGCGCTCTGCCAGCGCCACGGCCTCTCGATCAGCACGCTGATGCTCGAGAACGAGAAGGCCCACCGCAGCGAGGCCGCGGTCCGCGCCGGCCTGCTCCGCCGCTGGGAGGTCATGGAGGCCTGCGTGCGCCGCGGGTGCGAGCGCGAGGGCATCCTCCCGGGGGGCCTCAAGGTGCGCCGCCGCGCGGCCAGCATCTTCCGCAAGCTCAAGGGCGACCTCTCCGCCGCGGGCGACCCGCTGCGGGTGATGGACTGGGTGAACCTGTTCGCCCTCGCCGTGAACGAGGAGAACGCCGCCGGCGGCCGCGTGGTCACCGCCCCCACCAACGGCGCCGCCGGGATCGTGCCCGCCGTCGCGCACTACTACCGCAAGTTCTGCCCCGGCGCCGACGACGACGGCACCGTGCGCTTCCTGCTCACCGCCGGCGCCATCGGCATCCTCTACAAGATCAACGCCTCGATCTCGGGCGCCGAGGTCGGCTGCCAGGGCGAGGTGGGCGTCGCCTGCTCGATGGCCGCGGCGGCCCTCTGCGAGGTGCTCGGCGGCTCGCCCGAGCAGGTGGAGAACGCGGCCGAGATCGGCATGGAGCACAACCTCGGCCTCACCTGCGACCCGATCGGCGGCCTGGTGCAGGTGCCGTGCATCGAGCGCAACGCGATGGGCGCGGTGAAGGCCATCAACGCCGCGCGCCTCGCGCTGCAGGGCGACGGCAAGCACAAGGTCTCCCTCGACAAGGTGATCGCGACGATGCGCCAGACGGGCGCCGACATGAAGACGAAGTACAAGGAGACCGCCCGCGGCGGCCTCGCCGTGAACATCATCGAGTGCTGACCCGCGGTGCTGGCCGCGACTACCGCGTGAGCGCGTCCAGGATCAGCGTGACCTGCCGCTCCGCCGCCTTGCGGCCGAGGCCCAGATCCCTCCGCAGCGCGTCCCACACCGCGCCGCTCGACGCCACGTGCAGCGCCTCGAGCTTCTCGCCGTCGTCGCCGATCTCGGCGGCGAACGCGGCGGCCACCTCGTCGCGGCGGATCTTCGACAGCGCGTCGAACGCGCCCCTCACCACGCGGTCGTTCCCCCGGTGCAACATCGCCGCGCGCCGCACGCCGCTCGTCGCCTCGAGGTAGCTGGTGCGGCCCTTCACGAACGCGCTGATCCGCAGCGCGCGCGTGCCCGTCGTCATCACCGGCGCGTGCAGGTCCGCGGCGCGCTCGGCGTGCTTGGCGGCCCCGGCGAGCAGGAGCTCGTCGCGGGTCGGGAAGTGTTGCGCGATCGAGCGGAGCGCCACGCCAGCCCGATCCGCGACCTCTTGCGCGGTGGGCTGGAGGTTGCCGCCGTCGACCAGCGCGAGGAGCGCGTCGACGATGGCAGCGCGGGTGCGCTCGGCCCGGAGCCTGCGGCCATCCGGTTTGCCGGCGAGGGTGGTCATGGTCGGCCTTGGTAGCACGAGAGTTCCGCTCACGGAGTGCACGCGGGGAGCTCGGTCGCCGCGCAGGTCGGCAGGGCACTCCCCGCGACAGCCGCACTGATCCAATCCATGCCGAACGCAATGTTTCTATCGACGATGTTCGAGTGCAGCGCCACGCCGTCGACACAGAGCTGGGGCACGACCCCCTCCGCCCGCAGCTTGGCGACGTTGCACGCGGCCTCCTGCGCCGGCGGCATGATCGTGTCGGCGCCGCCCTGCACGTAGAGCACGCGCGCGCCCTTCGGGTCGGCCTTCAGGTGGTTCTGGCCGAGGAACGCGTGGTACGCCTTCGCGGCGCCGGCGCACCCGGCCGACTTCGGGCCCGCGACGCAGGCGAGCAGCCCCGTGCGCAGGCCGTCGTCGAAGAAGTCGCGCACGCGGAGCGCGCTCCCCTGCAGCGCGCCGCCGAACGCGACGAGGCACAGGTTGTCGATCGAGTTCGAGATCGAGCTGCGCGTGGCCGCCGGGATGCCGGCGCCGTGGTCGCCCGTCGCGTTGGCGAAATAGGCGTACGTGCGCAGCACCGCGACCACGGGCTTGGTGATCCCGAACGAGATGGTCAGGGCGTCGGGCTGCTTCAGGAGGTCCACGAACCCGAACGAGTTCAGGCGCGTCGGCCACTGCGGCGCGAAGGCCGCCACCGCGACGAGCTCCCCGTCGACCCCGTAGGTCCGGGCGAGCGCCTGCGCGGAGAGCACCGCGCCGCCCCCTTGCGAGTAGCCGTTCATCGCCACCTTCGCGGAGAACGCCCCCGGCTTCAGCAGCTTGCGGAGCGCGCGCGCCGCGTCGAGGGTCGAGTACCCCGTGTCGCGGTTGTCGAGGTAGCCCTGGGTGCCCTCGTTGCCGAGGCCCGCGAAATCGGGCGCGATCACCGCGTAGCCGCGGGCGCCGAGCGGCGTCGCGACCTCGTTCATCTTGCCCTCGTCGCGCGAGGGCGCGCAGCCGTCGGCGAGGCCCTCGCTCGGGTGCGCCGAGACCACGACGGGCAGCGGACCCGAGCGGGGGGTCACAGGGAGATACACGCGCGCGGTCCCGATCGCGGGCCGGCCGTCGCCGCGGCGCGTGCGGTAGGCGATGCGGACGATCTTCAGCGCCGACGCCTTGCTCGGGTCGTCCTTGCCTCCGATCTTGGCCTGCACGTCGGCGACCGTCCACGTGCCGTCCACGGTGCAGCGCACGACGTCGCCGCGCGCCGCGTCGCTCGTGGGCCCCACCGGCGCGAGGTAGACCTGCTCGGCGGTGTCGGTGCACGGCATCGCGAGGTCGACGAGGTCGGGCGTCCACGGCGGCGGCGCGGTCTCGGGCGCGGCGTCCTCGACGGGCTCGACCCCCGTGTCCTCGGCCGGCGGCGCCGTGTCGACGCTGACGGTCTCGTCGCCCGCGTCGGCCGCGCCGACGAACTCCCCCGCGGCGCTGCCGCCGCAGCCGACGCACGCCCCGAGCACGAAGATCCCCCACCGCATGCCCCTGCGATAGCATTTTGCATACGTCGTGCAAATAGGTGGGCCGGGTCACTCCCTCCGCAGCGCGTCGATCGGGTCCATCTGCGCCGCGCGCCGCGCGGGGAAGAACCCGAACACGACGCCGATCGTGGCGCTCACCCCGAGGGCCAGCATGAGCGCCTGCGGCTGCATGCGCATCGGCCACTCGAGGGCCTTGGCGAGCCCGAGGATGGCGCCGATCCCGAGCAGCGAGCCCATCGCGCCGCCGAGCAGCGAGAGCACCACCGCCTCGATCAGGAACTGCACGAGGATGTCGTTCTCGCGCGCGCCGATCGCCATGCGGATGCCGATCTCGCGCGTGCGCTCCGCGACGCTCACCAGCATGATGTTCATGACGCCGATCCCGCCGACCAGGAGCGAGATGAACGCGATCCCGAGCAGCAACCCGGCGAGCGTCGAGCGCACCGCCTCGAGCGACTGCTGGACGTCCTGCAGGTTGGTCACGCGGAAATCCGGCTCGCGGTCGGGGCCGATGCGGTGACGCTGCAGGAGGAGCGCGCGGATCTGCGCCTCGGCGCGCTTGGTCGTCGAGGCGTCCGAGGCGCTCGCGAGCACGATGTCCACCGAGCGGCGCGACTTGAAGAGCACGCGCGAGGTGAAGGTCTTCATCGGCACGAGCACGGTGTCGTCCTGGTCGCTGCCGAAGCTGCTCTGGCCCTTGCTCTCGAGGACGCCGATCACCCGGCAGGGCATCTTGCCGAGGCGCACCACCTTGTCGATCGGGTCGACCTCGCCGAACAGCTGGCGCTGGACGGTCTTGCCGAGGATGCACACGCGCGCGCCGGTCTTCTCGTCGGCGTCGGTCCACAGCTGGCCGCGCTCGAGCGCCCACGCGCGCACCTTGAGGTAGTCGTGGGTCGTGCCGTTGACGCGGGTGGAGTAGTTCTGGTCCTGGTAGACGGCCTGGGCTGCCGCACCGCTCGCTGCGGCTACCGCGGCGACCGAGGGGCACTCGCGCCCGATGGCGAGCGCGTCCTCCTCGGTGAGGCTCGCGACCGCCGTGCCGCGCGCGCCGCCGTTGCTGCTCGTGCCCGGGAAGACGACGACCATGTTGGCGCCGAGCGACTGCATCTGCGACGTGACCTTGGCCTTGGCGCCTTCGCCGAGGGCGGTCATGCACACCACGGCAGCGACCCCGATGAGGATGCCGAGGACGGTGAGGGTCGCGCGCAGCTTGTTGCGCGCGAGGGCGCGCGTCGCGAGCCGGAACGCGCCGAGCCACGCGAGCGGGTTCACGACACGGCCGCGGCTAGCTTTCCGTGCGCTTCTTGGCGCTGCAGCACGAGCCCTTCTCGGCGAGACCGGGCGGCCCCTGTACGCCGGTCTCCTTCTCGAGGAAGGCCCACAGCGAGGCCTCGCAGGCCTCGTCCATGTCGGCGACCACCGCCTTGCGGGCGGCCTGCCGGCTCGCCATGAAGGTGCGGAGGAAGGCGGCACACGGTGGGCACGCCTGCATGTGGAGCTCGAGTTGCTGCGCCGTGCGCGGCGGCAGCTCTCCGTCGACGTAACCGGAGAGGAGCTCTTCGATGATGTGGCGACAGGTGCTGAGATCCATCTTCTTTCGAGCACGCGCCTCCTCGGCGGGAGACGGGGTGCAGCGAGCCTCACCGACGCAGATGCACTGCGTGTCCGCATCGTTACGCGCTCGCCCGGTGGTCGCAACGCGATTTCTGGCGCGTCCAAGCACCGTCTAATGTTTGTCCAGCCATGATCCGGAGTGGCTGCGCGAAAAGAGGGGTTGGGCGGCGAGATCGGCGGGTCGACGAAGGAGAGCACCGGAGCGGAGGACCGGACCGGGACGAGAGCGATTGACACGGCGCCGGAGGGGTGGTCGCGTTCGGGCCACGATGCGCAAGCTCTTCTCGCCTGGTCTCCTGTTCGTCCCCGCGATCCTCGTCCCCATGCTCGCGTGTGGGCCGGATCCCGAGCCCGTGACCGCCTCCAACCCGCCGACCCCGTCGGTGACGGCGCCGCCGCCCGCGTCGAGCACGCCCCCCCCGCCCGCCGAGCCCACCGCCGAGCAGCGCAAGGCCAACGCCAAGGCCGCGCTCGACGCCAAGGACTGGGCGAAGGCCAAGGTGGAGCTCGGTGCGATCCTCGCGAAGTCGCCGGACGACATCGAGGCCAACAAGCTCCTCGGTCAGGCGTTCGAGGGCGAGGGCAACCCCGCCGGCGCGACCGAGGCGTACGCCAAGGCGAGCAAGGCCGATGGTGGTAAAGACGAGCAGCTCGCGCTCACCGCCGTCGGCGGCCTCTTCGCGCTCCACAAGTTCGACGACGTGGTCACGCTCGGCGCGATCGCCACCAAGGCCAACGAGAAGTCGCGCCCGCTCTGGATGTTCCTCGCGCTCGGTCAGAACGGCAAGGGCGACCACGCTGGCGCGGCCGAGACGTGGACCAAGCTCACGGCGGGCTGGCCCGACGAGCCGCAGCTCTGGGCGCACCTCGCGCTCTCGCAGGCCACCGCGGGCAAGGGCGACGACGCGAAGAAGACCGCCAAGACCGCGCTCGACAAGTGGAAGGACGCCAACAAGGCGAAGGGCGGCAAGGAGGTCCAGCTCGGACACGGCGCCGACGAGCTCGCGATCATCGCGCGTGCGCAGCGCCGCGCGGGCGACAACAAGGCCGCGCTCGCCACCGCCGACGTCTACAAGGCGGGCAAGGACGAGATCACGCCGAGCCTCGACATCGAGCGCGGCTTCGCCAAGGCCTTCAACAAGGACGGCGCCGGCGCGAAGAAGCACGGGGAGCTGCTCCTGAAGGCCAAGGGCGACGGCTTCGCGCCCGGCCACCTGGTGCTGGCCGCCGCACACCTCGCGGCGAAGAAGGTCGACGACGCCAAGGCCGAGCTCGCCAAGTACGACGGCGCGGGCGCCGAGGGCGGCAAGGGCCACCACCGCTTCGCCTGGGAGCGCAAGGCCATCGAGGACTGGATGGCCAGCGCGGCGGTGACGCCCCTGCCGGTGAAGAAGGGCAAGTAGTCAGAGCGGTGCAGGCCAACGAATCTCCATCCCTGCGTTCCTGCGCTCAGGGGGGCTTTCAGGTCTGCAATGCCGGCTCCGCTTGCGTGCAGCTTCGAAACGTAGAGAATCGACGTTTTCCGATCCGAGTTGCTGGCACAGTTGTGGCTTAGTGGATCGGCAGACGGGTGGTTCACCTGTCGCCGAGTTCCCCCGCACCACCCCCTCCTTCGGGGGTGGGCGGGAAGCTTCCGAGGGAGATCGATGGTGCAGGTCCTGGTGGTGGACGATCAGGAGGACAAGCGCACGGCGCTGAGCTCGGCGCTCGCCCTGCGCGGGTTCGAGGTCGAGGGGGTCGGCAGCGCCGAGGCCTCCGATCGCGTCCGCGACTCGCAGCCGCCCATCGCCATCGTCGACCTCATGTTGCACGGCACGACGGGCTTCGAGCTCGCGCGTCGTCTCCGTGACGACGCGCCGGGCACGCGCGTGATCTTGACCAGCGAGTACCACTTCTCCCAGACCCAGCTGGAGAGAGCGAACTGCGGCGCCATCGCCTTCGTACCGCGCCCGTTCGCCGTCGAGGAGCTGTCCGAGTTCCTCCGCACGAAGTTGTAGTTCGCAGGAGGGCGCCCCGGTCGTGAGGGCCCCCCTCGGGATAGCCCGCCTGGCGGGCTTGCCCCCTCCGTCGGTGCCCCGGGCTTCAGCCCGAGGGGATGCGAGCTGCCCTCGATGCAATCGGGGGAAGCCGCCCCTCGCGGCTCGTCGGGAAACGCACTAGCTACCGCAGCCCTCGTGCGCGTCGACCTCCTCGACTTCGAACTGCCTGCCGATCGCATCGCGCAGGAGCCCGCCTCGTCCCGCGACGGTGGTCGCCTGCTCGTGGT
>JAEUKC010000377.1:0-27016 GCA_016794445.1 Myxococcales bacterium | reverse complement strand
AGCGTGGTCCCGAGGGTCTCGCCGGCGGCGACCGCGGGCTCGTCGCAGAGCGCGTGGTGGGCGTCCATGATGGCGTCGGTCATGGACTGCGCGTCGATCTGCTCGGCCGCGCGCAGCGAGGCGAGGCAACGCTCGACGGCGAGTCGGGAGGCGATCTCGGCGCGCGTGGCCGCGGAGACGCCGTCGGCGACGGCGACCAGCGTCCACTCGCCGTGCACCTCGATGGCCGCGGCGTCCTCGTTGCGCTCGCGGTGCAGGCCGATGTCGCAGACGTAGGCGGCGCGGGGCGCGTCTTCGCCGGGCAGCGGCGAGAAGGGCGCCACCCGCACGAGATCGGCGCGCACGGCCTCGGGGTGCCGCGCGAGATCGCGGTTGCGCTGGCTGTGTGGCAGCACGAGGTGCAAGAGCGCGGGGGGCACGAGCAGGGGCCGCAGCCTCCCCGCGAGCGCGCTGCCCACCGACTCGACGATGCTGCGCGCGTCGATGCGCTCGCCCTGCGGCAGCTTCATGGCCCCGCGCAGTCGACGCATCTCGAGGCGGGATCCCCAGGCGAAATCGCCGGCACGCGGCGTGAAGGTGAAGCCCGCTTGCTCGACGGCGAACGCGACGGCGAGGGCGCTCTCGAGCGCGAGCAGGAGCGAGAGGCCGTGCCCGTCGACGCTCGGGCGGCTCAACGCGAGGAAGGCGCCGATGGTCGGGTCTTCGCCGACGTCGAGGACCTTCGGCATGTCGGTGCGATCGGCGAGCGCCTCGAGGGCCGCGCGCTCCACCGCGAGCGCGCGCTCGCGCCCGAGGGCCAGCGTGACCTCGACGCCGTCGGGGCCGACCCCGACCGGATCCGGTTCGCCGCGGGCCTCGCGCACGACCCACGCACCGAGCCTGGTGCCTGCGCTCGGTCGAACGGTCGCGGTCCTACGCAAGAACGAACCCTCCCTGCAGCCATGGCAGTCGCCACGCCCACCACGAGCGCTCGCTCATTCCACGAGGGTTTGCCGCGCCTGTAAAGGACCGAAGCAAGACAGCGCGCCCTGTCACGACGGGAAGACCCAGGAGAACAGCTCCGAGCGGCTCGTGACCCCGCATTTGGCGTAGATCTGGGTGAGGTGCTGGCGGATCGTCTTCTCGCTGTTGTTCTCGAGCCGAGCTATCTCGCTGCTCGGCAGGCCCTTGAGGAGCAGGCGGGCGATGGCCAGCTCCTTGTCCGTGAGGCGGGCGCGGGACAGCGCGCGATCGACGAAGTGTTTGGAGCTGTCGGCGTCGGCGAGCACGCGATCGAGCACCGCGCGCAGCTCGGGCACCGAGAACGGCTTCTCGAGCAGGAACGCGGCCCCGCCGTTCAGCGCGAGCTTGACCTTGGCGAGGTCGGCGAAGGCGGTGATCACCACCACCGGCGGCTTCTCGGCCCGCCCCGTGATCTCGGGCAGCAGCCTGAGGCCCCCGTGCTGGTCCTCGCCGAGCACCACGTCGAGGACTGCCACGTCGAACACGCTCTCCGCGAGGGCCGCGCGGGCCGCCACCAGGTCGCCCACCGCGACGCACCGGAAGCCGACCCGCTCGAGGCCGCGCGCGAGGAGCTCTCGCGCGTCTTCCTCGTCCTCGACGAGCAAGAGGTTCCTCACGTCGAGCCCTCCAGCGGGATACGCAGCTCGAACGTGGTCTCTCGTTCGTCGGCGAGGGTCAGGTCGCCACGCATCGCCCGCGCGAGTGCCCGCGCGATGGAGAGCCCGAGGCCGAGGCCGGACTCCTTGGTGCTCGAGAGCGGGTCGAACAGGTGCTCTCGGATGGTGGGGTCAATCCCTGGTCCGTCGTCGCTGACCCGCACGCTGGCCTCCGTGCCGACCTGCGCCACCCGCACCGTGATGTGACCGCCGCCTCGCGCGCGCAGGACCTCGAGGGCGTTGCCGAGCAGGTTCTCGAGGACGATGCGGAGGTGGGTCGGATCGCCGCGCACCGCGAGGCCTGGTCCCGTCTCCACGTGCAGCTGGACCCCGTCGCGTCGGGCGAGCGCGGTCATCTCGTCGGTCACGTCGCGCACGAGGGCCGGCAGCGAGAGGCGCTCCGGTGAGGGGCTCGTCGCCTCGGCCAGCGAACGCAGCGGCTTGAAGCTCTCGCTGATGCGATCCATCTGCACCCGGGCGCGCGTGAGAAGCCGCTCGCGGGTCTCGTGGTCCTCGCGGGCGATCTCCCCGATCTCGCCGAGGACGAGGCCGAGCGCGTGCAGCGGGTTGCGCACCTCGTGCAGCGTGGCGGTGGCGACGACCCAGACCGCCTGGTCGCGCTCGGCTCGGTGCAGTCGCCGCGCGAGGTCGTCGGCGCGCTCGGAGCGCATGCGCCAGAAGTAGACGCTGATGCCCAGGGCGGTGCCGGCGAGGAGCGGGATGCCACGATCGACGAACGCGTGGGCGGTGACCAGATGGGCCACGATGCGGTGTGCGCGGTCGAGGTTGTCGAACAGGCTGTTCAAGGCCGCATAGAGCGCGCCGCCGAACAGGCCGACGATCACGTGCACGTGGAGCGCTGGCGAGCGACGGACCGAGGACATCGAGGCGAGGGTAACACTCGGCCTGCTGCGCCTCCTCGACCCTCCGACATTTGTCGGAAGGCCCACGCTGCCCCCGAGACCTAGCCTTTCGTCGATGCGTCCGCTGGCTCTCGCCATCGTCGCGGCAGCAGTGGTCAGCGCCGCTCCTGGCCGCTCGGAAGAGGCCGTGTCGCTCGAGGGTGACGCGACGGGAGCCGTCCAGCGCGTCGATCGCGCCACCGCGCTCAAGCTCGGGGCCGAGCGAGGCCCTGGCGTCGCGACGGCGGCGGCCGCGTTGCCGGGTGGGACCGAGGCCAAGGAGGCGGCGCACGCGACGCTCGTGTTGCCGCCGCGCCTGTCGATAGGCGCCGGCCGCCGGTTCGGGCCCGACGCTGGGTTCGAGGTGCAGCTCGGCGCGATGCTCGACATCCCGCTCGGCCCGGTCGGCAGCGCGAGGGCGAACACCGCCAGCGCGTACCTCGCGTCGGTCTCGGCCGACGTGAAGCGCGCGCGGCTCGACGGCGCGCTCGCGGCCGGCGTCGCGTGGTCGCGCGCCCTCGAGGCCAGGGAGGTGCTGAAGCTCCGCGCGACCAGCGCCGCGCACGCCAGGACCATCCACGATCTGGCCAAGATCCGGGTGAAGTCCGGGGCGGGACAGCCGGTGGAGGGAGCGCTCGCCGCGGCCGAGGTCGGCCTCGCCGGCGCGCAGACGCTCGACGCCGAGGGGCTGCTCGTCGACGCGCTCGCGCAGCTCCGGCTCGCGATCGCCCTCCCGACCGGCGACCCCATCGAGGTCACGGGCGAGAGCTGTTACGCGGACGAACCGCTGGTCGAAGAGAAGGTGGCGCTCGCCGCGGCCCGGGACCAGAACCCGACGCTGGTCCTCGCCCGGGCCCGCGCGGCGAGCTCGCGCACCGAGGTGAAGCTCGTGTCGGCGACGCTGACCCCGACGCTCGGCGTGGGCGTGACGTTCCTGCGCGGCAGCCTCGGCGAGCAAGTGTGGCTCGGCACGGTCTCGTTCCCGTTGCCGTTCGCCGACCCGGCCGCGTTCGAGCGGGCACGCGCGCTCGGCCTCGCCGACGTCGCCGAAGCCGAGGTCAAGCGCGTCGAGGCGCAGGTCGAGAAGGACGTGCACGTCGCGGTGCACGACCAGAAGCACACGCGCGAGGTGCGCGACAAGCTCGGGAGCGACGCGATCGTCCCTGCTCGCGAGGCGCTTCGCCTCGCCAAGATCCAGTTCGAGGGCGGCACCGAGGTGGTCACGCTGGTGCTCCTCGCGCGCCAGCGACTCATCGCGATCGAGGAGCAACACGTGCATGCCTGCGGTGAGGTGGTGCGCGCGGATCTGCGCCTCCGCCGCTTGATGGGGAGGCTGCCGTGAGGAGCCCCGCCCTCGTGCTCACCATGCTGTTCGTGGGGCTCTTCTCCGCGTGCGGCTCCAAGCGCGAGGTCGCCCCGACCGGCCCCGTCGCCTCGGCGTCGAGCAGCACCCTCGTGACCGTCGCGGCCCCGCTGCTCGCGAGCGGCCGCATCACGCTCGGCAAGGTCGAGAAGCGCCTGCCGCGCGCCGAGCGGCGCTACCCGGGCGAGGTGGTGGCGGGCGAGGCGGGGCGCGCCGAGGCGGGCGTGCTGGTCGCCGGTCGCATCGCGTCGATCGAGGTCGGTGTGGGCGCGGTGGTGAAGAAGGGCCAGGCGCTCGCGTGGGTCGACGCGCCCGAGGTCGGCAAGGCCGCGGCGGAGCTCCTGCGGGCGCGCGCGCGCGCGGTGGTCGCCGGCAAGAAGCTCGCGCGGCAGCTCGCCCTCGAGAAGGAGGGGGCGACCAGCGGCAACGCGGTCGACGAGGCTCGCGCCGACGCGCTGGTGGCCGACGCCGACCTCGCGGCCGCGCGCACGCTCCTGTTCCAGCTCGGCGCCGGCGAGCCCGGGAGCGAGCCCTCGGCGCTCGGCATCCGCGTCGCCGTGCGCGCGCCGATCGACGGCGTCGTCGTGCGGCGCAACGCGGTGCTCGGCGGCGCGGTGGCGCCCGAGCACGCCTTGTTCGAGATCTCGGCCAGGGAGCGGCTCGCGGTGCTCGCCTACGTGCCCGAGGGCGCCGAGGTGCCGACCATCGGCAGCGTCGCGCGCCTCGTCCCGAGAGTGACCGCGGGCAGCTGCGAGGCCGCGGTCACGGCGGATCTGGGACTGATCGAGGGGGCCAGTCGGGCGCGCACCCTGCGCATCGAGCCCAAGGCCGCCTGCGGGTTCCTCGTCACGGGCGGATGGGTCGAGGTCGGCTTCGCCACCGCGGCGCCCGCCGTCACGACCGCGGTGCTCGTCGTCCCCGCCGAAGCGGTGGTCGATCTGCGCGGGGTGCCGATGGTGTTCGTGCTCGTCGAGGAGGGCGACAAGCTGGTGTTCCGACCGAAGAGCGTGCGGCTCGCGCCGGGTATCGGGCTCGACGCGGTGATCGAGGACGGACTCTCCGAGGGCGAGCGGGTCGCCGTGCGCGGCACGCTGCTGCTCAAGGGCGAGCTCCTGCGCGGCGAGCTCGAATGATCGCCCGGCTCGTCGGCCTCTCGGTCACCCACCGCTTCGCGATCCTCCTCGCGACGATCCTCCTCGTGGTGGTAGGCGTCCGCGGCTACGTCACGCTGACCGTCGACGCGGTGCCCGACGTGACCAACGTGCAGGTGCAGGTCCTGACGAGCGCGCCGGGGCTCGCGCCGCTCGAGGTGGAGCAGCTGGTCACCCGCCCCGTGGAGCTCGCGATGACCGGGATGCCCGGCGTCAGGGAGATCCGCTCGATCTCGCGCAGCGCGATCTCGGCGGTCACCGTGGTGTTCGACGATGCCGTGAGCCTCGAGTCGGCGCGCTCGCTCGTCTCGCAGCGCTTGCCCGCGGCGCGCGAGGCCATCCCGCCCGCCGCCAAGCGCCCCGAGCTCGGGCCGCTCACGACGGGCCTCGGCGAGATCTACCACTTCACCGTGGAGTGGCCGGGGCACGACCCGCGCGACGTCCGCACGCTGTTCGACTGGGAGATCGCCTACTCGCTGCGCTCGGTGCCGGGGGTCGTCGAGGTGAACGGCTGGGGCGGCTGGACGCGCCAGATCGAGGTGCGCGTCCGGTCGGCCGATCTGCGCGCGCTCGGCGTCTCGCAGCGCGACGTGGAGGAGGCGCTGCTCGGTGGCGGCTCGAACGTCGGCGGCGGCGCCCTCGTGCAGGGCGGTGAGCAGGTGCTCGTGCGGCTCGACGGCCAGTACCGCACCGCGGCCGACGTGGGTGGCCAGGTCGTCGCCACGCGCCCGGGCGGGCTCGCCGTGCGCGTCCGCGACGTGGCCACGGTGACCGAGGGGCAGGCGTTCCGCACCGCGGCCGCGACCGCCGATGGCCAGGGCGAGACCGTCTACGGCATGGTCCAGATGATCGCGGCCGGCAACGCGCACGAGATCGGCAAGCGGGTCGAGGCGCGCCTCGAGGAGATCCGGGCGCGGCTGCCGAAGGGGGCCCGGGTCGAGGCCTTCTACGACCGCGCGCATCTCGTCGACAAGGTGCTCGCGACGGTCAAGCGTTCGCTGCTCGAGGGCGGCGTCATCGTCATCGGCGTGCTGCTGATCTTCCTCGGCGACGTGGCGGCGGGCCTCGTGGTCGCGACGGCGATCCCGCTCGCCATGCTCGGCGCCTTCGCGATCATGAGCGCGCTCGGGATGAGCGGGAACCTGATGAGCCTCGGCGCCCTCGATTTCGGCCTCGTCGTGGACGGCGCGGTGGTGGTCGTCGAAGGCACGCTCGCCACCATGGCCGCACGCAAGCTCGACGCACGGACGGCGCTCCTCCGCGAGGCGAGCGCGGTCGGGGGCCCCATCGCCTTCGGCGTGTTCATCATCGGCGTCGTCTACGTGCCCGTGCTCCTGCTCGAGGGGGTCGAGGGCAAGATGTTCCGGCCCATGGCGTGGACGGTGCTCTTCGCCCTCGGCACCGCGCTCGTGCTCACGTTCACGTGGGTGCCGATGCTCGCCTCGGTGGTCCTGCGCAAGGCCCACGACGGTGACGTCCTCGTGGTCCGCGTGCTGCGGCGCTTGCACCAGCCCGCGCTCGACTTCTTCCTGAAGCGTCCGGTGGTCGCCGCGGCGGTCGCGGTCGCCCTCGTCGCGGCCGGGGTCGGCGCGGGCAGCCGGCTCGGCGCCGAGTTCGTGCCCCGCCTCGAGGAGGGCGATCTCGCCATCCAGATCACGCGTCCGCCCAGCGTCTCGCTCGCCGAGGCGATCGAGGGCACGCGCACGATCGAGCAGGTGCTCTCGCGCTACCCCGAGGTGGTGCGGGTGGTGTCGCGCACCGGCAGCCCCGACGTGGCGACCGACGTCATGGGCATCGAGCAGAGCGACGTGTTCGTGATCCTGAAGCCCCGCGACGAGTGGAAGACGGCGAAGGACCGCGAGGCGCTGGTCGGCCTGTTCGAGAAGGACCTCCGCGCAGCCCTCCCGGGCACCGCGTTCGGCTTCACCCAGCCCATCGAGATGCGCTTCCAGGAGCTGCTCGGCGGGCTCAAGAGCGACGTCGGCGTGAAGATCCACGGCGACGACCTGGTGGTGCTCACGCGCCTCGCGCGCGACGTGCAGCGGATCCTCGCCGACGTGCCGGGCGCCGCGGACGTCCGCGCCGAGCAGACCACGGGGGCGCTGGTCGCGACCGTGCGCCCCGACCCCGAGAGGGTGGGTCGCCTCGGCGTGAAGCTCGAGGACGTGCGCGCGACGATCGAGGCCCTCCGGGCGGGGCGTCCCGCGGGCCTGCTGGTCGAGGGCGAGCGGCGGTTCGAGATCGTCGTCAAGCTGGAGGTCGCGCCCCCCGCCACCGCGGCGGGCATCGCCGCCGTACCGTTGCCGCTCGGCGACGGTCGCGTGCTCTCGCTCGGCGACGTGTGCTCGGTGGTGGTCGGCGAGGGCCCGGCGCAGATCAGCCGCGAATTCGCCCGCCGGCGCGTCCTCGTCGAGGCCAACGTGCGCGGCCGCGATCTCGCCTCGTTCGTGCGGGAGGCCAAGGCGCGCCTCGACAAGCTCGCCCTGCCGCCGGGCTACCGCATCTCGCTCTCCGGGCAGTACGAGCAGCTCGCCCACGCCTCGGCCCGCCTCGCCGTCATCGTGCCGGCCACCTTGCTCGGGATCTTCGTCTTGCTCTACTTCACGTTCGGCGAGGCGCTGCCCGCGCTCTTGATCTTCCTCAACGTGCCGGTCGCGGCGAGCGGCGGGCTCGTCGCGCTCATGCTCCGTGGCCTCCCGCTCTCGATCTCGGCCGCGGTCGGCTTCATCGCGCTCTTCGGCGTCGCGACGCTGAACGGTGTGGTCCTGCTCTCGAGCATCCGCCAGAAGGAGGCGGACGGCATGGACGCGCGCGCCGCCGCGGCGGCCGCGGGGCACGACCGGCTGCGCCCGGTGGTGACGACGGCGCTCGTGGCCGCGCTCGGGTTCCTGCCCATGGCCGTCGCGAGCGGGAGCGGTGGCGAGGTGCAGCGACCCCTGGCCACCGTGGTCATGGGTGGCCTCGGCACGGCCACGGTGCTCACGCTGGTGCTCCTGCCCTCGCTGTATGCGTGGGTGCGAGGCCGCTTTCGCCCGAACGACGGCCCGCGACCTTCGCAAGAGACCGACGACTCGCCCGAGGCCTCCGGCCTCGCGTAGACTGGCGGATTGAATCGACGGGCGTCGAGGCTCGTCCTTTCGTCTGCGGAGGCTCCATGTCGCGTCTCGTGTCCCCTCGGTCGTTCGTCCTCGGTCCGCTCGCGGCCGGTCTGGCTCTGGTCGGGCTCGTCGTGGCGCCGGAGTCCCGCGCCGAGACCAAGGACGCCAAAGCCGCGCCCAGCGCTTCCGCGTCCGCGTCGGCGGGTGGCGGCAAGGTCAACCGCGAGGAGTTCGAGGCCGCGCTCAAGCCCAACCTCAAGGAGATGCGCGACTGCTACGACAAGGCCCTGAAGAAGGACGCCGTCGCCGAAGGCGAGGCGGTGCTGATCATCGAGACCCAGAACGGCAAGGTCCTGAAGGGCGAGGTCGATCGGCCCCACAGCAGCCTCAAGCTCGAAGAGGCGCTCAAGTGCATCGAGGGCGTGGTCAAGAAGATCAAGATGCCGCTCGCCAAGAACGAGAAGGGCGAGCACGACCCGAAGGCCAAGGCCACGGTCAAGTACCCGGTCGAGTTCTCGCTCGGCATCGACGTGAGCGGCGGCGGGATCAAGACCACCGGCGCCAAGATCGAGTACGAGAAGGTCAAGCAGGTCTTCTTCTTCAACAAGATCGAGATCGGTCGCTGCTACCTCGACGCCTACAAGGCCAAGAAGGGCGTCGCCGCGATCGGCAAGCTCCTGCTCAAGGTGGAGGTCGCGGGCGGCAAGGTCGGCAAGGCCGGAGAGGTCACCCCCGACACGACCCTCGCCGACGCCGACATGAAGGCCTGCATCTACGACGCGGTGAAGAAGTTCAAGTTCCCGCTGGCCAAGGACGCCAAGGGCAACGACGACGAGAAGGCCACGAGCGTGATCGTCTACCCGATGGAGTTCAAGGGCCAGTAGCTCACAGCTGCAGGTCGGCGCCGAGCATCGCGCCGCTTGGCACCACCGTGATCCACGGGGTCACGCGGCGGGCAGTGACGCTCTCCCCGTGCAGGTAGGCGTCCCATGCGCGGTTCGCGGTGAGGGGCTGGGTGAACAGGCGCAGCTCGCCGACGGCGCTCCCCGAGATCACCCCGAACAGCGCGCTCCCCACGCGGCCGTGGAGCTTCCAGGCGACCGCGCCCACGCCTACGTTGAAGGCGATCGAGAGCGCGTGCATGAACCAGTGCCGGCCCTTGCGCTCGCCGATCGCGTCGTCCCGCAGCCGCAGCTCGAGCTCGGCGAGCTTCGCGCACGAGCGCGGTTCGGGCGACGGCGTGGGGCTGAAGGTGTCGTGGTGCTTCTCGGCCGGCAGCCGGGTGACCAGGGCGAACCCGAAGGCCACCACCGACTTGCCCATGCCGAGCTGGAGATCGATCCGGTCGGCCTCGGATCTCGCCCCCGGGAGGAGCCCGGCCTGGACCGTGCCCGTGAAGAGGAACGACGCACGCCAGGCCCAGGCCCAGGTGGTCGTGTCCCGGCCGGCCGCGACGAGCGCTTGCTCCACCTTTGCCTGACGCACCTCGTCGGACTGCTGGGCCAGCGCGGGGTCTGCCCCTTCGGGCACCGGGCACGCCGCTCGTGCAGACGAGACGGACAGGGCCACCACGGACAGCACGGCGAGGGTCCGCACCACGGGGAGCCTATCTTGAATGCTACCCTGCCGGTTCATGAACCGTTCCTTCGTCGCCTGTGCCTTCGTCCCCCTGGTCGCCGTGTTCGCCGCGAGGTCCGCTTCGGCCGACCCGGTGAAGCTGAAGGTCGGCACCGCCGCGGCGCCCGACTCACCGTGGGGCCAGGTGTTCAAGACCTGGAAGAAGGCGGTCGAGACGAAGACGAACACGGCGGTGTCGTTCGACTTCTACTTCAACTCGACCCAGGGCACCGAGGCCACGATGGTCGACAAGATCAAGGCGGGGCAGCTCGACGGCGGCGCCTTCACGTCGACCGGCCTCTCCAAGTTCGACAAGCGACTGCTCGTGATGCAGCTGCCCGGCGTGATCCGCAGCTGGGCCACGCTCGACGCCGTGCGCACGGTGATGGAGCCCGACTTCACCAAGTACCTCGCCGAGAAGAAGCTCACCGTCGCGAGCTGGGGCGACATCGGGCCGGCCCACTTCCTCTCCAAGGGCTTCACGGTCAAGGGGCCCGACGACCTCAAGGGCAAGAACCCCTGGGTGTACGCCGGCGACCCGGTGCTCTCGTCGGTCTACACGAAGATCGGCGGCGTGAACGCATTCCCCGCCGAGCTCATGTCGGTGCTCCCCAACATCGACACCGGCAAGATCAACTGCCTCTCGGTGCCCGCGCTCGCGGCCGAGATGCTGCAGTGGAACAGCAAGTTCGACACCGGCGTCGACGCGGTCAACGGCATCGCCGTGGGCGCCATCGTCCTCTCGACCGACGCCCTCGACAAGCTCCCCGGCGACGGCAAGTCGGCCGTGCTGGACAGCGCCAAGGCGATGAACAGCTCGAACGCCGGCCTCAAGCAGAAGCTCCGCAACGAGGACGTGGCGGCCTGGGAGCGCTTCAAGAAGCGCACGGGCGTGACCATCTTCGTGCCGACCGACACCGACAAGGAGAAGTGGCGCCCGGTGTTCAAGGCGGCGATCGACTCGCTGAAGGCGGGCACGTTCGACGCCGCGCTCGTCGACAAGGTGGTCAACACCGCCAAGGCCAACGGGGGCGGCTGATGGGCACCCTCCACGCAGTTCTCGCCGGTGGGCGCGTCGCACTCGTCGCCGGGCTCGTCGGCTCGGCGGTGGCCTGCTCGGCAGGCGGCGACAAGAACGACAACGCGACCAGCCTCGACGGCGGCACCGACGGGAGCCTGTTCCTCGACGGCGGCCTCGGCGACGGTATCGCGGCCGAGGGCGGCAACGACGACGCGGCGTGCGCCTCGGTCAAGTACGACGGCAAGAAGATCCCCGCGAGCCTCCTCATCGTCCTCGACCGCTCGGCGAGCATGGACAAGGACGGCAAGTGGACTGGCGCGGTCTCGGCGCTCAAGACCGCGCTCGCCGCGGCCGACGACGACCTGCCGGTGGGGATCCTCTACTACCCGGAGGGCAAGTTCGACACGAGCAAGTCCGTCGGCTGCATCCTCACCCCCACCGCGCCCGGCTGCCCCGCCCTCCTCAAGGACAGCGGCTGCACCGACATCAAGAAGACCCCCTACGTCGACATCGGGCCGCTCAAGACCACCCGCGCCCTCATCTCGAGCTCGATGGACGCGACCAAGCCCACGGGCGACAACACCCCGACCCGCTGGGCGCTCAAGAACGGCTGGTCGATCATGCAGACGACGAGCGCGAAGGGCGATCGCTTCGTGCTCCTGGTCACCGACGGCGAACCCACCACCTACTCCCCCGCGTTCGGCGGCTTGCCCGAGATGTCGGTCGAGTGCAGCGACCAGGCGACGATGGAGAAGGAGACCACGGGCGCATTCACCGGCAGCCCGGTCGTGAAGACGTTCGTCATCGGCGCGCCCGGCAGCGAGAAGGCTGCCACGTTCCTCTCGCACCTCGCCATCAACGGCGGCACGCGCCGCACGCCCACCTGTACGACCGACTGCCACTACCAGATCGGCTCGGGCTCCTTCTCGGCCGACCTCGCCAAGGCCCTCGCAGAGATCACCGGCAAGATCGCCACCTGCATCTTCGAGGTCCCCACCGGCACCGACGTGGATCCGGCGAAGGTGAACGTGGTCCTCGAGACCGCGGGCGTCGGCGCAGACGTGCTGCGCGACGAGTCCCACGCCGACGGCTGGGACTACACCGACGGCACCAAGTCCAAGATCGAGCTCTACGGCCCCAAGTGCGACGCGCTCAAGGCCGACCCGGGCAAGCTGCTCGTGAAGATCCTCCTCGGCTGCAAGACCAAGGTGAAGTAGCCCCGCCGTCGGTCGCCGATCACTCCACGACCTCGACGAACCGCGGATCGATGGTGAGCGTCCCGTACTTCGGGAAGCGCGCCACGATCTTCGGCTCGGGGCCGCGGCGCCACTCGACGAGGACACCCTCTCCGAACTTGCGGTGTCGCACCCGACGCCCCGCGGCGCGGTCGTCGCCGTGGTCGTCCACGGGGTCGTGGTGCACGTCGTCGTGGTCGAGGTGGACGTGCTCGTCGCGCTCGACGAACCGCTCGCCCTCGGCCCGCGCCGGCGCGCTCGGGCGCTGGGGGTGCGCGAACGGCTGCGAACGCGGCATCGAGGAGGGCGGCGTCTGCGACGTGCCGCGCGGCCCGTACGACGAGGGCCCATACGACGAGCCGTACGACGAGGGCCCGTACGACGAGGGCCCGTACGACGAAGGAGGGCCGCTCCGTGAAGAAGGCGGGATCCACCCGTCGTAGCGCACGTGCTCGAAGTCCTCGCGCGGGAGCTCCGTGAGGAACCGGCTCGGTCGCCCGGGCCGCACCTGGCCGAAGAGCACGCGCGAGGTGGCGTGGGTGAGCACGAGGCGCTCCTTGGCGCGCGTGATGGCCACGTAGGCGAGGCGCCGCTCCTCCTCGATGTCCTCCTGCTCGCCCTCGCGGCGATAGGGGAACAGATCCTCCTCGAGGCCGGTGAGGACCACCGCGCGGTACTCGAGGCCCTTGGCCGCGTGCACCGTCATGAGCGTGACCGCGTCGGCGTCCCGCGCGGTGCGCTCGTCGCCGGCCGTGACGAGCGCCGTCTCCTCGAGGAACGCCGCGAGGCTCGGCGCCTCGTGTGCCTGCTCCCACTCCGCGATCGAGCCCACGAGCTCGCGCACGTTCTCGAGCCGCGAGGCGGACTCGTCGGTGTCCTCGTCCTCGAGCATGGTCGCGTAGCCGCTGTCGTCGAGCGCCCTCTGCGCGAGCTCGCTCGGCAGCGCCCCCGCGGCCTGCGTGCGCCCGAGGCCGTCGAGCAGGTCCTGGAACACCGCGAGCTTGCGCCGCGCCCCCGCGGGCAGGTCGGAGTCGATCGTGCCCCGCACGAGCCCCGGCAGCGCCTCCGACAGCGGCAGCTCCTCGCGCGTGGCGGCGGCCACGAGCCGCTCGACGGTGGTCGCGCCGATGCCCCGCGGCGGCACGTTCACGATGCGCAGGAAGTCGACGTCGCTCCGCGGGTTCACGACGAGCCGCAGGTACGCGAGCAGGTCCTTGACCTCGGCGCGCTCGAAGAAGCGCTGCCCGCCGAACACGCGGTAGGGCAGGCGCGCGCTGCGCATCGCCTCCTCGAGCACGCGGGACTGCGCGTGGGTGCGGTAGAGGACGGCCATCTCGTCGAGCACGAGGCCGTCGCGCCGGAACGCGAGGAGGGTCTCGGCCACCTGCTGCGCCTCGTCGCGCTCCCCGGTGGTGGTGCGCACGACGAGCGGCGTGCCCTCCTCGTTCTCGGTCCAGAGGTCCTTCGGCACCCGGTCCTTCGAGCGCGACACCACCGCGAGCGCGGCGCGGACGATGCGCTGGGTCGAGCGGTAGTTCTGCTCGAGGCGCACCACCCTGGCCTCGGGGAAGTCCTTCACGAACCCGCGGATGTTGCGCACGTCGGCGCCGCGCCACGAGTAGATGGACTGGTCGTCGTCGCCGACGACGGCCAGGTTCCCGTGGGGCGCGAGCGCGCGCACGAGCCGGTACTGCACGGAGTTGGTGTCCTGGAACTCGTCCACCAGCACGTACTCGAACTTGCGCCGCAGGGCCGCGCCGGCGGCCTCGAGTGGGGTGAGCGGCGGCGGCGGGAACGTGAGCTCGTCCTCGTCGCTCGGCCGCGCCTCCAGCATGCGCAGCACGTGGAGCAGGAGGTCGTCGAAGTCGCAGGCGTTGCTGTCGCGGAGGCTCTTCTCGTACTGCGCGAACACCGGTCGCACCACCCGGTCGACGTACTCGTCGCCCAGGTCTTCGGGGCCGAGCCCCTCCTGCTTGTGCGCGTGGATGCGGCCGAGCACGATCCGCGGCGTGAACTTCTTCTCGTCGACCTTCTGCTCCCGCAGGATGCGCTGCACGAGGCTCTTCTGGTCCCCGTCGTCGTAGATGACGAAGTCCCGACCGAGCCCCACCGCGTCGTGGTGCCGCCGCAGCAGCTTGGCGCAGGTGGCGTGGAAGGTCCCGACCCACAGGTCTCCGGCGACGGAGGGTCCGAGCAGCCCGACGAGCCGCGCGCGCATCTCCTGGGCCGCCTTGTTGGTGAAGGTGACCGAGAGGATGCGGTAGGGAGCGACGCCGTGGGTCGCGACCAGGTGGGCCACCCGGTAGGTGATGACCCGGGTCTTCCCGCTGCCCGCGCCCGCGAACACGAGCAGCGGGCCGTCCACGTGGGTGACCGCCTGGAGCTGCGGTTCGTTCAGCTCGGCGGGCACCTCGGACACCTCTTCTTCGTACCACCCGGGCGCGCGGGACACCCGGCCAGGCTGTGCTCCGCAGGGGGGGGTTGCCCGAACGCGCGGGTGGGGGTATCCCCGGCCCTCCGCCGATGAACCCGATCCCCTCGAGCCGTACCCCCACGATGGGTGGGCGCGTGCAGCGCGACGTGCGCTTGCAGGCCGCGCTGGCCCTCGTCATCGGCATCGCAGTGGTGGCCGTGCCCTTGTTCATCTGGGGTCGCGGCAAGAAGAAGTCGGGCACCGAGGCTTCGGCCTCCACGAGCGCCTCGGCCGAGGACGCGGGCCCGCCGACGGTGGTGTTCGGCGACGCCGGCGCCACCGTGTCGGTCGACGCGGGTGGTCGCGCCCTCACCTTCGGCGAGCCCCGCTACCTGCGCTGCCAGGACCCGGGCCCCTCCAAGACGCCGGCCGAGAAGTGCGACCACCTCGGGGCCCTCGAGGAGCTCGTCACCAAGGCCATCGCCGAGCGCGCCGCCACCTGCTTCCCCGCCGCGGGCACGGCCCAGTCGATGACCTTCGCCGTGGACGTCAGCTTCAAGCGCAAGAAGATGAAGCTGCACGACGCCAAGGAGGGCAGCTCCATCCCCGCCGCCAAGCGCAAGGGCATCGCGAGCTGCGTGGAGAAGTCCCTCGGCACACCCAACTGGGACACCCTCCCCCACGCGCACCAGCGCTACGTCTTCCACGTGATGGCCAGCCTCGGTCCGGCCGTCAGCACGCCCCAGACCAGCCCCTCGACCGGCGCCCAGCTCCCAGCCCCCTGAGTACGGGCCCCTCGAGCGGCGGTCCCGACGTGGCCTTGACCCGTCGCGGACCGCCAGGTAGGGTCCGCCCCCCCAACGGTGGCCGTAGATCAGCTGGTAGATCATCGGATTGTGGCTCCGAGTGTCGTGGGTTCGAATCCCATCGGTCACCCCACTGCTTGAACAGCGTCTCGTCGCGCGTCCGCGCCCCTGGTCTCAGATCGCCTGAGGTCAGGGGCCCTGACGCCAAAGCTCGCGGCGTCAGGGCTCGCGGCGTGGGGGATCGCGGCGTCCGGGCTCGCCCGCAGCGCGAGCGCTGTCTCCTCGAGCAAGGCTCCGAAGAGAACGTCCGCGCGAGTGACCAGGCCCCGTAGCCGGGCGACCAGGTATGCAGACGCGATCGCCTCGAAAGGCATGGCGGCGGCCACGCATTGGTTGAGGGCCACGTCGACCCGGACGACAGGCATCGACGCCGCGTAGGTGCGCTCGACGCGCGTGCGTGTTCCGAACCAGAGCCGCACACACGGCAGCCGTCGAAGACGACGAAATTGCCATGAAGGGGGCACCAACATGTGGAGCATGTCAGCGTCTTCTTCGACATGGTTCTCTGGCCACAGCCCGTGCAGCTGCAGCGCAGTCCGATGACTGAAGACCGGGTCGGCCCCCAGTCTTCGCGCCCAGAGCAACGCGATCGCGTGACGCTCGGTGGGCAGGTCGGGCCAGTGACGCATGCAATACAGTCCGCGACCGACACGCGTGAAGAGGCCGCGTCGAACATGGGCGAGGACGAGCTGGCGCGAGTATCCATACTGCGCGGCTTGCTCCAACGAGAAGCAGCCACCCTGCGTGATGGCCAGGCTCGTGAGCAGCTCGAGAGAGGGCGAACCGAGTACCACCGGCTCTCGAGCTCTTCGGGATCGTTCGTCGGACATGAGCGCAACGTAGATCGCTGCCACGACGACGCACCGGCTCGGCGCGGTCAGACGGACATTGTCTGTCCGCAGGCTACGTGGCGGGGTGGCCGCTCAGGAGGAGTGCTTTTTTGTTTCCGCACGAATGTAAAACGGGGGTTTTACATTCGTGCGGGAGAAAAATTGCCTCTCGCCCTCACGAGGACGGTGCCGTCGTGCACGGGTCATGACCGGGCGGGGGAGCAAAGGTGCCTCTTGCGTCGTCGGTGGTTCGGAAGGGACACTACGCGCCATGAAGCGGATCGTCTGGAACTCCCTCGTGATCGCGGCCCTGGCCGCGCCGTTCGTCGTCGCGGCCTGCGGGCCCGAGCCCGAGGCCAAGGGGCCGGCCCTGGTGTCGTCGGTGAGCGCGGCGCCCACGCCTTCGCCCAGCCCGGTCGCGAGCCCGGCGCCGAGCCCCGAGCCGCCCACGCCGCCGCCGCCGCCCGCGCCGGTGGTCGAGGAGATGGCCGCGTCGGACGACCCGAAGCCGCTGCCCACCGCCAAGATCACCGCGCCGGCCAACGACGCGTCGATCGACCCGGCCAAGGCCAAGGACTTCGAGGTCAAGCTCGACGTGAAGAACTGGACGACCGCCGAGGGCGACCAGCACGTGCACCTCATCCTCGACGATCACCCCTACAAGCCGATCTACGACCACAAGAAGCCCGTGAAGCTGTCCGAGCTCCTGCCGGCCGGCGCCGAGCTCACGCCCGGGTTCCACGTGCTCACGGCGTTCCCGAGCCGCAAGACGCACGAGTCGGTCAAGGGCAAGGGCGCGAGCTCGCAGGTCGTGTTCTGGGTCGGCAAGAAGGGCAAGACCCTCTTCGACGCCAAGAAGCCGCACGTGATCTACAGCCGGCCGAAGGGCGCGAACCTCGGGCCGATGGGCGCGGAGCTCATGGTCGATTTCTACCTGACGAACACGCTGCTCGACAAAGGCGAGAAGGTTCGTTGCACCATCCGCGGGCCCAAGCTCGTCACGCCCGTCGTGTTCGAGTTCACCAAGTGGGCGCCGAAGGTCGTGAAGAACCTGCAGGCGGGCGACTACGAGGTGCAGCTCGAGCTGCTCGACAAGAACGGCAGCCCCTTCGAGGGCCCGCTCACCGCGACGACGCGCACCAACGTGAAGGTCGACCCGGCGGGCACGCCCGAGCCGCACCACCCGACGCCCGCGCCGTCGGCGAGCGGGAAGTAGGCCCTACTGGCTGGAGCGGCCGCCCGTGGAGGCGGCCGCCGCTCACTTCTTGAGGAGGCCTGCGGCGGCGAGCTTCTGACCGAGGCTGCCGAGACCGGCCGGGGCGGAGGGCTTCTGGCCCTTCTGACCCTGGCCGCTCTTCTTCGCGGCGGTGGCAGCAGGAGTAGCCCCGACGCCCTGCGCGCCGGCCTGGGCGCGGAAGTCGTCGAAGCGGTTGCGCTCCTCGTCGGCCTCGAGCGCGGTGAGCGAGAGGCGGACCTTGCCGGCGCCGTCGATGGCGACGATCTTCGCCTTCACCTCGGTGCCGATGGGGAACTGCTTGTGCGCGTCGCCACCGCGCTTGTCGATCTCGGAGGCGGGGAGCAGGCCGCGCTGGCGGTGGCCGAGATCGAGGAAGACGCCGAAGCGCTCGACGTTGCTCACCTTGCCGTTCACCACGTCGCCGACCGAGAGGCGCGCGATGGCCGCGGTGCGCTCGGCCTTGGTGACCGAGCCCTCGAGGCCGAGCGAGATGCGGTGACGGTCGGGGTCGACCTCGAGCACCTTCACGCGCAGCACCTCGCCGACGGCCGGGAGCTTGTCGCCGACCTCGCTCGCGTGGAGGAGGCCGTCGAGGCCGGGGGCGAGCTGCACGAACGCGCCGAACGCGGCGTGGCGCACGACCTTGCCCTCGCGGATCTCGCCGACCGGGATGGTGACGTTCTCCCAGGGCGACTGCGAGAGCGCCTTGAGCGAGAGCGTGATCTTCTTGTGGCCGGGGCGCTTCGGGTCGTCCTCGACGCGGAGGACCTGGACGTCGACGGCGTCGCCGATCTTCACCACGTCCTCGGGCTTCACGCCGCGATCGTGGGAGAGCTCGCTCGCGGGGAGCAGGGCCTCGACGCCGCCGAGGTCGACGAACGCGCCGAAGTCGCGCAGCGAGACCACGCGGCCGGGGAGGGTGGTGCCGGGGACGAGCTTGCCCTCGAGCTGCGCCCGCAGGCCCTCGGCCTCGCGCTCGAGGAGGGCGCGGCGGGAGAGCACGACCTCGCGGCCGCCCTCCTTCACCTGCGTGACGAGGAACGAGAGCTTCTGGCCGATGAACTGCGCGAGCTCGGCGAAACGGACGTCGACCTGCTTGGCGGGGCAGAAGGCGCGGACGCCGTCGACGGTGACCTCGAGGCCGCCCTTGTTCATGCCGGAGACGAGGCCCTCGACGGGGAGCCCGCCCTCCATCGCCTGCACGAGGCCCTCGGCGCCGCGGCCCTTGGGCGCGACGGTGCCGAGCTTGACGGCGCTGTCGCCCTCGGCGGCGATGACCACTGCGCGCAGCACGTCGCCGACCGCGGGGCGCTCCTTGAGCTCGAAGAGATCGAGGTACCCCTCGCGCTTGCCGTCGAGCGTGACGAAGACTGCGTCCTTGCCGACGCGGACGACGGTGCCCTGCACCGACTGCCCGGGCGAGTACCCGCGGGTGCGCGTGGGCTTGGACTTGGCCTCGGCCTCGAAGAGGGCGGCGAACGAATCAGCGGGGTTCCCGTCGGACATCCGGCACGGGTACGACGGCGCCAAACGCCGCGCAACCCGCCCGCTCGATCCAGCGATCCGCTCGCTGGGACGCGGCTACCAGCTGAGACCGATCTGCGCGCCGAACGTCCACTGCTTGGGCAGGCCCTCGAGGCGCTTCTTGCCGTCGTCGTCGGCCGCGCCGTCCGCGGGGTCGATGAGGTCGGGGGCGGCGGTGAGCATCAGGTGGGCGATCTCGTAGCGGATCGAGACGCCGAGCAAGAGCCGCTGGCGCCGGTAGGCGCGCATGTTCTTGAAGACGACGTTGTTGTTCAGATCGAGCTTGGCGGCACCCGACGTGGCGTCCTTGAGGGTGCCGTCGGGGAGCTTCTCCTGGCAGTGGAACTCGCCGGTGTCACCAGCGGCGCGCTCGGCTGGCGTGGCCGGGCGGGCGTTGCAGTCCTTGAGGCCCTCGACGGCGCTCGTCGTGTCGATGACCGACGAGTCCGCGTTGATCCACACCATCTGCCAGCCGGCCATGGGCGTGATCACCACCTGGTTGGCGACGACGAAGGCGCGCGAGATCTGGATGTCGAACGAGGGGACGGTGACCTTGACCTTGCTCGAGCCAGTGAGGGTGTGGACGTAGCCACCCGCGGAGAGGTCGAACAGGCTGCGGAAGCCCTCGAACGGGGAGAGCCGGATGCCGCCGCCCAGGGCGACGAGCTCGGTGTTGGCCATGTAGCCGACCGAGCCCTGCAGCTCGAAGCCGTAGGGGAGGCCCTTGCGGCCGGTGACGCCGTACAGCTGGAGCACGCTGTCGGGGCTCGCGTTGCTGGAGGGGAACTTGTTGCTCGCCGTGATGGCGCCCTCGGTGCCGCGCTGCAGGACGTCGCCTTCCTTGCTGATCGTGGTGATCTGGCCGAACAGCGAGAGCTCGAAGCCGCCGTAGCCCGTCGTGCGGGCGGGGTGCATCGGCAGCGGCGCGATCGCCATCGCGTACTGCGAGAGGAGCTTGGCCCAGGCGGCGTTGTCGGGGCGGAAGTAGTTGGCGTCGTACCCGGTACCCGCGGCGTTGAGCTTCACGGTGCCGCACGCGATGGGCGAGGTCTTGTCGCACGTGGTCAGGCGATCCGGCGCCAGATCCATCGGGTTCGCCCGAGCGGTGCCTTCCCCGACGCCGGGCATCGGCAGCACTCCGGCGAACAGGCTGGAACCTGTCGCGAACGCGAAAGCCAAGGTCCGGCGTCGAAGCATGGTCGTTGGCAAGCTAAAGGGAGCGTCCCGAGACCGTCAAGATGGCTCAGCGACCCCGGCTCCGTGTCCCCCCCGCCTCGCCACCCTTCCACGTGGTGCTCCTGGAGCCAGAAATCCCCCCGAACACCGGAAACGTGGCCCGAATCTGCGCGGCGACCACCTCCCCCCTCCACCTGGTGGGGCCCCTCGGATTTCGCATCGACGAGCACGCCGTCCGGAGGGCCGGGCTGGACTACTGGCACCTCGTGGACCTGCGAAGACACCTTGACTTCCCGCACTTCGTCCATGCTTTCGGGCAGGAATCGCCAGGCGGGAGGCGATGGCTGTTCACGGCGCACGCCCAAATCAGCCTGTTCGACGCCGAAATCCGGCCGGGAGACGCCCTCGTGTTCGGTCGGGAGTCGGTCGGGCTGCCCGAGGAGCTCTGCGCTGCCCACCCGGACGACTGCCTCGGCATCCCCACGAGCGGGGGCGTCCGCTCGCACAACCTGGCCAACGCGGTCAGCGTCGCCGTCTACGAGGCGCTGCGGCGCACCGGCGCGCTCTCCCGGCCGTTCGCCGAGGATTCGTGAGAGCCCACCGCGCAGCGTTGCGATAGAGTGACGGCGCGATGGCGGGCGGTTCGGTCCTCGAGACCTCAGACGACAAGCGTGGCGTCGCATACACGACGGGCTCCGGCTTCCTGCGCATCAGCGAGCTCGTGGGGGGCTTCGCGCTGCTCTTCGGCCGCATCGCCGCGCGCCTGCTCACGTTCCGGTTCGACCGCGAGCAGACGTTCATGAACCTCTACAAGATGGGGGTGAAGTCGATCCCCATCGTGGCGGTGACGGCCCTCTTCACCGGCGCCATCATGGTCATCCAGGCCGCGCCGCTGGTCCAGCGCTACCAGGCGTACGGCCTCCTCGGGTGGGGCGCGGGGTTCGGCACGCTGCGCGAGATCGGGCCGCTGCTCACCGCGCTCATGATCAGCGGGCGCGTGGGCGCCAACAACGCCGCCGAGCTCGGCACCATGTCGGTGACCGAGCAGGTCGACGCGATGCGCACGCTGGCCATCGATCCCGTGGCCTACCTCGTCGCGCCGCGGTTCGTCGCCATCGTCATCACCCTGTTCTGCTCCACGCTGGTGGCCGACTTCTTGGCGCTGTTCGGCGCGGCCTACAGCGCGGGCCCGCTGCTCGGGGTGGAGCCGCAGGTGTTCTACAACGGCCTCACCGCGGGGCTCCTCAACTTCGGGGACGTGGCGCACGGCCTCGTGAAGAGCGTCGCGTTCGGCGCGATGATCGCCCTCTCGTCCTGCTTCTTCGGCCTCAACGTGCAGGGCGGCGCGCCGGGCGTCGGGCGCGCGGTGAACGCCACCGTCGTCGTCAGCGCCGCGAGCATCTTCGTCATCGACTACTTCGTCTCGGCCCTGGGCACCTGACGTGGCCGCGAACGAGCCGCTGAGTTCGCGCGCCGAAGATCTGGCGCCGCCGCCGAAGGAGCCGGGGTTCGTCCACCAGCTGGGGGCGTTCGCGATCGACGCCTTCGGGCAGGCGCGCGACCTCTACTCCGTGTTCGTGCGGACCCTCTACTACTCGGTCTACGGGCGCCGCGAGAAGGGCATGTTCGCCCAGCAGGTGTTCGAGCAGGGCAACCAGTCGGTCTTCTTCTTGACCGTGTTCATGGGGTTCTTCGGGATGATCCTGGTGTTCCAGGCGGGCGTGCAGGCGCTCCGCGTGGTGCCCGATCTCACGCTGCTCGGGGCCACGTTCCTCCAGCTGCTCGTGCGCGACCTCGCGGCCTCCATCGGCGCGCTCATGCTGGCGACGCGCGTCGGCGCGGGCATCGCCGCCGAGATCGGGTCGATGGTGGTGACCGAGCAGGTCGACGCGCTGCGCATGTGCGCGGCCGACCCCATCGAATACCTCGTCGTGCCGCGCTTCAAGGCGGGCATCGTCGCGACCACCGCGGTCATCATCTGGAGCGCCGGCGTCGCCTTCGTCAGCGGCATGCTCACCGCGTGGGTGTATTTCGGCGTCAATCCGCGCACGTTCGCCAACCTCGGCATGGTCGGTCACGGCGACCTCATCGTCGGCCTCACCAAGTGCCTCGCCTACGGCGCGGCCATCCCCATCGTGAGCGCGCAGTCGGGGCTCAGCACGTTCGGCGGGAGCGAGGGCGTCGGGTCGGCCACCACCCGCGCCGTGGTCAACTCCTCGCTGGCGGTCATCATCCTCAACTTCTTCATCAGCGCCGCCGGCCTCATCCTGTTCCCGGGCGCGACGCAGTGAGCGTGCGGCGGTTCGCGGCCATCGGGGACGTGCACGCCGAAGACGGTCGGCTGGCCAAGGCGCTCGAGCGGCTCGCCCTCTACCGGCTCGACGCGATCCTCTGCGTGGGCGACGTGGTCGACGGGCGCGGTGATCCGGCCCGCTGCTGCCGGCTCCTGCAGAAGGCGCGGGTCCAGACCGTGCGCGGCAACCACGAGCGCTGGCTGGTCAACGGCGAGATGCGCGATCTGCCCATGGCGACCGCCGACATGACCATGGACGCCGGGAGCTGGGCGTTCCTCGCGCAGCTGCCGGCCACGCGCCGCATCGACACCATCGCGGGGCCGCTGCTGCTCTGCCACGGGATCGGCGACGACGACATGGCCCGGGTGCTGCCCGACGATCCGCTCACCGAGCTCGGCCCGCTCGCGCAGCTCCTGGCCAGCGACTACGAGATCGTGCTCGGCGGACACACCCACCAGCGGATGGTGCGCGGCGCGTCGGGGCTCACGGTGATCAACGCCGGCACGCTCGCGCCCGACGGGGGCGCGCACGTGCTGGTCTGCGATCTCGAGGAGCGCGCCGTCGAGTTCCTCGACTTCGACGGCGACGAGCAGCTCGTCGACGGACCGCGCTACGAGTTCGGGCGCCCGGGCGACGACATCTGGGGCGGCAGCTGGTGAGCGGCGGCGACCCGAGAGCCCTCACTCCTCGGTGACGAGCTTGTCGACCGCGTGCACAGGCGCGGCGTCGCCGGCCATGAGCGGGGCGATCGCCGAGAGCACGAGGCGGTGACGGGCGAGCGTGCCCTTGCCGGCGAACAGCGGGCTCTTCACCTCGATCGAGAAGTGCCCGCCGCCGTGCGCGGACACCTGCACCACCGCGCCCGGGAGGGCCGTGACGATGCGCGTTTCGAGCTCTTGCGTGACGTCGGCCATGCGCGGACTCTAGCCCGAACGCCGACGGTCGGTCACCACTCCTCGTCCTCGACGAAGCCCGCCTCGCGCTGGGCGGCGATGCGACGATCGGCGTCGCGCCAGGCGGCGGCGGGCGAGGGGAACGCGGCCTTCTTCTCGGGGCCGCTGCCCTTCTTGACGAGCAGCGTGCGACCGACGAGCGCGATCGACCACACCTCGTCGCCGCGGCGGAACGTCCGCGTCGTGGGCTCGTCCGTCGAAGCAGCAGCGCGCGGCGTGGCGGGGCTCGGCGTGACGACGTCGGGGATCTTCACGGGCGGCGGCGCGGGAATCGGGCCGACGGGGCGGGCGGCGCCCTTCTCGATCGGCGTCCAGCGCACGTCGTCGCGCACGCCGACGTAGCTCGGGAAGCGCGGCACACCGTCCTGGCTGAGCTCCTGGAAGCGATAGGTGACGATGGCGCCGATGGGTGGCGGATCACGGCGCTCGTCGTCGGAGAGGCCCGTGCCCACCGAGAAGCGCGTGCCGTCGGGCATCTCGCAGTCGAGGGCGCCGAGGCGTCCCTTGTGACGTCCGGCGCCAGGCAGGTGTCCGACCACGCGCGCCTCGGCGTCGTGGAACGTCTTGACCTTGAGCAGCGTGTGCGAGCGGCCGATCTCGTACCGGGAGCGCGGCTTGCGCAGCATGAGCCCCTCGCCGCCGAGACCCTCCACGTGGGCGAGGGCCTCGCGCAAATGGTCGGTGCCGCGACAGAGCTCGTGCGGGTGGGCCTCGACGTGGGCCAGCCCGGCGGCGCCGATCGTCTCGCCGAGCGCCGCGAGGCGGTCCTCGAACGGCGCGTCCATCGCGGGGGCGTCGAACACGACGTAGCGGATCTCCTTCCAGAGATCCGAGCGGTCCTGGCGGCGCACGATGCTCACCGTGCGCTGGAAGCGCTTGCGACCGCCGAACAGCTCGCCGTCGAGCGGGGTGCTCGGCAGGCCCTCGAGGAACCAGTCCGGCGCGAAGAGCTGGTTGCCGAGGCGCGACAGGATGCGGGTGCCGTCCCAGTAGGCGCGCACCCCGTCGAGCTTCTCGCTCATCCACCAGCCGGTGAGATCGACGTGCGGCTCCCAGGGGTGCGCGAGGAGCAGAGGGGGGGCGCCCGCCTCGGACTTGCCACCGCTCGGCTTGCTCCCACCCGTGACCCGGGTCGGGGTCGGGGCGTCGGTCGCGCCGATGCGCGCGTTCTCGACGGCCTCTCCGCGGAGCTTGCGCAGGTGCTTGCACGAGCGGCGCTCGATGCCCGCCGACTGGTTGCGCCACGCGGGGCAGCTGCAGGAGTAGACGCCGCCGGTGTTGCGCAGCACGTACGGGGTCGCCCCCGAGCCCTGCATCTCGCGGCTCTCGCCGTCGGGGATGTCGTCGAGCGGGGTGAGGTCTTCTTCGGATCCAGTCTCGGCGTCGTCGATCTCGTCGTCGCTCACGGCAGGCAGTCTAGGCCTCCCGGGAACGTCAGTGGACGAGGAACGCCGCCGTCCACGCGCCGACCAGGGCGACCACGGTGGCGGCGAGGTAGGCGCGCTGGACGCCGGCCGACGTGGGACCCTTGGGCGCCCCGATGCGGGTGACGATGCCGAGCCCCGCGCCCGCGGCGAACCCGAGGACGTGCGCCCAGACGTCGGAGTGGGGCGAGGCGCCGAGCATGCCGAGGAGGGCGAGGCCGCCGACGATCGGGCCGACGCGGTCGGTCCAGCGACGGACCCCATGCGCGCGGTTCTGCACGAGCTGCGAGGCCGACAGGAGACCGACGATGGCGAACACCGCCGTGGACGCGCCGATCGAGCGGTGGGGCTGGTGGAGCACGAACAGGTGCACCGCCGTGTTGAACAGGTTGCCGAGCGTGCCGGCGAGCAGCGCGAGGAAGAGGCCCTTGCCCGGGCCCACCCGGCGCACCAGGAACGTGAGGAACACGGCGCCGGCGAGCGCGTTGCCGACCACGTGCCCCGCGTCGGCGTGGAGCGTGAGCGCCGTGATGGCGCGGTGCCACTGGCCGAACATCGAGACCAGGCGGTCGTCGGAGGTGCCGTAGACGAAGAAGCGGCTCGCGTGCGACGCGGGGCCGGTCACGAAGGCGAAGAACGCGGCGAGCAGGCCCATGGCGAGGGGGCCGACGAGGGTGGCGTCGGGATAGGCGAGCCGCTCACGGACGGCGCGCGGCCGGACGAAATCGCGGTTCTCCTCCTCGTAGGACCGGAGGGCGTGGACCGATCGGTCCACGTCGCGCGCGGCGACGCTGAAATAGAAGCCGTCGGGCCTTGTGGTGAGGCCGTGGTCGATCTCCATCGAGCGGAGCACGAGGGAGTACTCGCTCAGCAGGCGCCGATCACGAATGGGGCCGATGAGCCCGAGGTCCATGGGTGCTCAGCATGTGGCGCCCCAGGCGCCCTGTCAGCCCCCCTGTATTGCTAGTGCGTATTGCGGCCCCGCGGGTGAAACCGCGCCCCACCGAAGTGCATCGCGGGCGCGATCAGAGGTCGAACCGGCCGCCCAGGGTCAAGCCGGTGAACGAGTAGGTGGAGCGGGCGCTGTCGGGGATGCTGCAGTCGCCGCCACCGCACCCGCCGTTCGAGTCCTGCTTGCGGGAGAACATGCCGACGACGCCGGCGACGCCGAGATCGAGCTGGACGTGACGCGAGGGGTTGAGCGCAATGCCCACCCCGAGGCGCAGGATGTCCCAGCCGCCGAACTGGTAGTGGCCCATCGGCGAGGTCGACGACGCCGAGGGGATGTTCCCCGGCATCGTGCTGGTGGTCGAGTAGTAGGGGACCTCGAGCCAGCGGTAGCCCATGCCGAGATCGAAGGTGAAGCCGAGCGGGCCGCGCGGGTTGGTGTTGGCCTTCATGCCGAGGCCGAGGCCGTGGCTCGTGGCCTTCTCGTCGTTGGCGGCCGAGAAGCGGCCGTACTCGTAGAAGCCGTAGGCCATCCACGCGGGCGAGAAGCGGTAGCCGAGGTCGACCTGCAGCGCGGTGCCGCCGCCCAGCGTGTCCCGCATGCCCTGCGAGCCCTTGTAGTACTCGCTGTTCTCGCCGGGGCGCAGGAAGTTGAGCCGGAGGCCGACCGCCCAGGTCTCGCGGAAGGGAACGGCGCGCGGGTGGTGGGCGAGGACCGGGTGGTCGTAGGCGGGCGGCGGCGCGTACACCGCAGGCGGCGGCGGCGCGGGCTTGGGGGCCACCACGATCGTGGTGACAGGGGGCGGCGCAGGGGTGACCGGGGGGGGCGCGGCCGTGCCGCCGCCACCGCCGATGACGATCTTCCCCGAGACTTGCAGGCTCAGGAACTGCGACCACTGGAGGACCTTGAGCTCGCCGCTCGGGAGCTTGAGCGTGACGTGGTCGCCCGGGACCACCTCCTGGATGGTGCCAGTGAGCACGTCGGACGTGCCGGGCGCGCCCGGGACCACGGGCGGCAGGGTCGCCGTACCCACGTCACCGACCTGCGGGACCTCGCCGCAGAACCAGCCGGTGCATTCCTCGGCGTGGGCCGAGGCGCTGACGAAGGGGGCCGCGAGGGCGGTGAGGGCGACGAAGGCGATCGAGGTGCGCATGGCGGGGCTCCGTGCCTGGGGTCTTCGCAAGAAGCGTGCGCGCTGGGACCCCCTTTGGCAAGCGACGAAAACCCCCCGACCAGACCGGGTCGTGAACCCCCGGCCACGGTGCGCTGCGGCGACACTCCCAGGGAGTTGGTGTAGAACGCCGC
>JAEUKC010000364.1:0-28253 GCA_016794445.1 Myxococcales bacterium | reverse complement strand
GGATCGCCACGCGCGCAGACCCCCGACTTCCGCGGTTCGTGATGGTGCGGAGCGGCGCCGACCTCGGCCGGCTCGGCGCCGAGCTCGAGCGCGAACGGCGGGTCGGAAGCGAGATGTTGACGGTGGTGGTCGAGGTGCCTCGCGACGCCGAGACGCTCGGCAAGGCCCTCGGGGTCACACCGAGTCAACTCGCGTTCTTCGCGCTCGACACGCGCGCGATCTCCGAGCGAGCGCCGCGACTGGATCTCGAGCCCGCCGTCGGCGACGGCGTCTGGCGCGCGTGGGCGTCCGTGGAGCGGCGGGTGCTGGCCGAGCTCCGCAACACCCCCGTGTCGGACGCCTTCGTCGATCGCTCGGTCGACTTCAAGCGGCGCCAGCAGCGCGGCACGCCGCCGATCCGCCGCTTCGTCGCGCGCGACCAGGGCGAGCCCGTGGGCATGATCGGCTTCGCGCCGTTCGAGGCCTGCGACCTCGGGATCGCGCCGCCCGGCCGCCTCGCGCGCCTGCGCGACGTCGCGGTGGTCCCCGAGGCGCGCCGACGTGGGCTCGGGGGTGCGCTGGTACGCGCCGCGATCGACGCCGCGGTCGAGGAGCTCGGGGCCACGCAGGTCCTCATCGCGAGCAGCCAGGCGAGCCCTGCCGCGCGGCTCTATCGCTCGCTCGGCGGCGTCGAGGTCGGCGCGTTCGCGCAGCTCACCGTGTGAGATCTCACAACGCGCGGACGATCGTGCCGCCCGCGACGACGCGGTCGCCCTCGTAGAGCACACACACCTGGCCCGGCGTGACGGCGCGCGCCGGGCGCTCGAAGCGGACCTCCACCCCATGCTCGGTGCGCGTGACCGTCGCGGGTGCGCCCTCGTGGCGATAGCGAATCCGCGCGCTCGAGGGCCGGGTGGCGCCCACCGCGGGCTCGGGATCGAGCCACGCCACGTGCGCGAGGAGGGCGCCCACGGCGTCGGTGTCGGTGCCCGCACCGACCTGCACCGTGGCCGTGACCGGATCGATGCGCGTCACGAAGGCGGGCTTGCCGAGCGCGATCCCGAGGCCGCGCCGCTGCCCCACCGTGTAGCGGTGCACTCCCTCGTGGTGGCCGACGACGCGCCCGGACTGGTCGACGATCGGGCCGGGGCGGATGCGGTCCTTGGCTCGCTCGGCCACGAACCCGGCGTGATCGCCGGCGGTGAAGCAGAGGTCCTCGCTGTCGGGCTTGGCCGCGTTGGGCAGCCCCTCTCGCGCCGCCTCCGCGCGGACGGCGGGCTTGGTCGCGTCGCCGAGCGGGCACACGAGGAGCGCGAGCGCCGCGGCGCCGATGCCGTGCAAGAAGTAGCTCTGGTCCTTGTCGCGATCGACGCCGCGGAGCAGCGCGGGGCGGCCCCCGATCTCGCCGGTGCGCGCGTAGTGCCCCGTCGCGAAGGCCGCGGCTCCCAGGGTGCGCGCGAGCCCGACGAACGCGCCGATCTTCACGTCGCGGTTGCACGCGACGCACGGCGAGGGCGTGCGTCCGCCGAGGTAGGCGTCGACGAACGGGTCGATGACGTGGGCGTCGAAGTCGCGCTGCCGGTCGAAGGTGAAGAACGGGATGCCGAGCGCGCTCGCGGTGTGGCGGGCGTCCTCGATGTCCTCGGGTGCGCAGCAGCGTGACGGCGCCGCGCCCGCATCCGGGGGCTCGTAGAGGTGCAGCGTGACCCCGACCACGTCGAAGCCTCGCCGCAGCAGGCGCAACGCCGCGACCGACGAGTCCACGCCGCCGGAGAGCCCGACGAGGACGCGGGCGCCCCGCGGCAGTAGATCCAGGCGGTCGACGAACACGGCCCCCTTTGTGGCACGCCCGGTCGTCCTTCGCCACCCGGCCGAGCGCGACTAGCCACCGCGACGGTCGAGCTCGTTCGAGAGGACCGCGATGGCGTCGTCGGTGTGCAGGCTGACCGGGCCGAGGCTCACCGCCCGCGCGCCTCGCCCTGCGAGCCACGCCTCCGTCGCGGCGTCGAACCCGAGGTGATCGCCGACGACGAAGACGGCCTCGCCCGGTAGCTCCGCGGTGCGCACGTCGGTCGCGTCCTCGCGGAGCACGACGAGCGGAGCCCCGCCGATCTCGTCGTCGATCGCGCTGAGGCCGGCCGCCGCGAGCGCGACCCCGGGCTTGACCTCGACGAAGCGCTCGCTCGCGCCATCGTGCGCGAGGACCTTGCGCGCGAGCGTGGCGAGGCTGCGCTCGTCGGGCCGGAAGAACTTCGCCGTCGCGCTGTCGAAGCGCAGCGTGCGCGGCGCGCGTGGCCCCCCGAGCAGCACGAGGTAGACCCGCGCACCCTCGCGGATGCCGTGCGAGACGAGGAGGGCGGCCCGCACCGAGCGCAGCAGGACGTCGAGACGGCCGCTGGTCCCCGGGAGATCGTCGAGGAGGAACTCGGCCGAGGCGAGCGCGTGTCGACCGACGATCACGAAGCGCCGCATGGCCGTCACGGTGCGTGCGTGACGACCAGGTGCTCGAGGGTCGTGCCGGTCGCGTCCTTCTGCGCGACGTGGCCGAGCCCGTCGACGCGCACGTCGCGGTCGGCGCCGGGGATCGCGCACGTGGACTTGCCCCAGACGATGCCGTCGAAGCCGAGCAGCTCGTCGTCCTTCGAGCACACCGAGAACACGTAGGCGCCCTCGTCGTGGGCAGTGGCCGCCATCGCGGCGAGCAGCGTGGAGGGCCCGGCCGCGGCGTCGGCGCCGGGGTAGAACCCCCATCGCTTGTCGCACGTGGCCTGATCGGTCGCCGAGTAGCAGGCCGTGAGGCCGAGGTTCGCGCCGGCGATGCCGACGAAGGTGTCGATCTGCGCGGTGAGCCCCGGGCCGAGGTCGTAGGTGCCGGCCGGGTCTTCGCCCTTGCCGCCCTCGATCGCCTTGCGGCTCAGCGTGACGCCCATCGAGTGCGCGATCACGGTGATCTTCGGGCGCCCGGTGTAGCGCTTCACCGCGTCGAAGAACGCGCGCAGGCGCGTGAGCACGACCCGCTCGTGCACCTGGTCGGCTGCCTTCGACGCGTCCGCCGGGCCCCAGGTGATCCCATAGAGCGCGTTGCTCGGGAAGCCAGCGGCGAGGAAGTGACGGCGCGCGGCGTCCCAGCCGGTGAACGTGCCGTCGCGCCCGATCGCGGCGTCGGAGTTGCCGTGCACGAACACGATGGGTGCGCGGTCGACGAGCTCGCCCGCGACGAGCCGCCCGCCGAAGCTGCCGCCCTTGCCGGCGCGCACGAAGTCCTCCTTGCCGAGGCCCTCCTTCGCGAGCCACGCCTGGAAGTCGGACGTCACCGTCGCGGGCAGCGGCGGCAACGCCTCGGCCTCGGTGGCGCCGTCGGCGGAGCCGTCGATGGAGACCGCGGTGTCGCTCGTGTCCGTCGCCGCGTCGGGGACCGGGCCGTCGGTGCCGGCGTCGGTGCCGTGGCAACCGAGGAGCAGGACCGCGAGCCCCACGACGCCACGCAGAGGGCCCACGTGGTCGAGGGCCTGGGTCACTCGTCCTTGCTCTTCTTCTTCTTCGGCTTGGGCGAGTCGTCGTCGTCGGAGGACTTCTTCTTCTTCTTCTTGCCGTCGTCGTCGCCCTTGGCGTCGTCGTCCTTGGGCTCGTCGGCGGTGGTCTTGGTGACCTTCTTCGGCGCCTTGGTGCCAGGGGCCTCTTCGGTGGGCAGCACGTCTCCCGACCACACGATCGCGTTGAGCTCACCGAGCTTCTCGTCGACGAGCTCGCGCTCGGTCTTGCCGAGCGACCCCGGGTGCTCCGCGTCGATCTGGCGCGCGATGGCGAGCCAGTGGCGCGCGTCGGCCTTGAAGCCGATGCGGTAGTCGGTCATGCCACGCAGGTACGCGTAGCGCGCGCGGTCCTTCACGCCGAACGAGGGCCAGTCGAGCTCGAGGGCGCGGAGCGTGGCGAGCGTCTTCTCGTGCTCGTCGTGCTGGAAGTGTTCTTCGGCGCGCCCGAGCTCCTGCTCGTAGGTCGCGCAACCGCCGAGCAGGCCCGACACCGAGAGGACGCCGGAGACCACGAGAGCAAGGGCGAGAGGCCGCATCTCTCCCGTATATCAGACCAGGGGTGGCCGAAGGAACAGGGGTGTTCGGCCCCCGAGGGGCCGGGCTTCCTTCAGGGAATCGAAGGCGTCAGCTCGATGGGCAGGGACGGGGCGGTCGCGACCTTGCCGTCGGCCACGAAGAACAGGAACTGCGGGTAGTTCGCGCCGTTGATCGTGACCGCGATGGTGGCGGGCGCGCCCGCGGTGCCGCGGAAGCTCGCCGTGTCCGTCGTGGTGGAGGTGGTGGTCTGGACCGTGAAGCCGGACGCCGTCCGGGTCAGGCGCGCGTCCGAGCCCGCGAGCGCGAGGTCGGTCATGCCGTCGACGTAGACCCGCAGATCGAAGGCGCACGGCTGGTGGCTCAGGTTGGTGTCACAGGTCCACGAGACCTGCCACTGGCCCTCGGTCGAGTAGGTGACGAACACGCCAGCGCCGTCACCCGGGGCGGCGACCAGCGTGCGGCCGCTGTCCAGCACCGCCTTGGAGGTGGCGACGGGATGCCCCGGATCGGTGCGGTTCGGAGCCGGCTCGACCCAGCAGCCCATCGAGGCCGAGGTGGTGAGGAGCGCGCACCCGAAGAGGAGCGTGTGGAGGGAACGGGAAGACATGGCAGCTTCTTTCCTCGGTTTCGCCGCGCTGCGCTCACTTCTTCTTGAACGAGGGCTTGGGCGCGTAGGTCGGCGGCGGCGAATACGACTTGGGTGCCGGCGAGTAGGTCGGCGGCGGCGAGTAAGGCTTGGGCGCGTAGGTCGGCGGCGGCGAGTACGGCTTGGGCGCCGGCGAGTAGACCGGCGGCGGCGAGTACGGCTTGGGCGCCGGCGAGTAGGTGGGCGGCGTCGTGTACGTCGGCGGGTTGTACGGCTTGGGCCCCGGCGTGTAGGCGGGCGTGCCCGGGTTGTAGGGCTTCGGCGCGTAGGTGGGCGCACCCGGGTTGTAGGGCTTCGGCCCAGGCGAGGTGGGCGCCCCGGCGTAGCCCGGCTTCGCAGCCGGCGGGATGTACGGCTTGCCCGCGGGGGCGACCTTGGAGGAGGGCGCCGGGGTCCACGCGACGGTCTCGGGGCGCCCCTTGACCGGCGAGACGATCGTGGCCTTCGCGACGTGATCGGTGGGGATGCCCGCGACCTTGGGCTCCGGGCCGACGAACGGGCGTGCACCCGTCAGCGGCCGCGGCGGCGGCGTGTAGGGCGTGGTGCCGGCGACGAGCGCCGGGTGATAGGCGGGGCCGACCACCACGGTGTGGGGGTGTGGATGGAAGAAGTGCCCCGATCCGACGAAGACGTACGGTGCGACGCCGGGCCCGATGTAGACCACGCCGCCGTTGCGCCAGCAGTAGTGCGGGTAGGCGGGGCCCCAGCCGATGTAGCCGTTGCCGTAGCGCCAATCGACCCAGGCCGGCGCGTAGCGCGCACCCGGGATCCACGCCCAGCCGTAGCCGTCGGTCCAGACCCAGCGACCGTAGTGGAACGGGGCCCAGCCCCACTCGTAGTCGCTGGCCCAGTAGTAGCCCTCGCTGGTGTACGACCAGTGACCGCCGGTGAGGTACGGCGAGAAATCGGCGCCCACGACCGCGGTGCTCGGGGTCCACACCGTGCCGTAGGTGGGATCGTCGACCCACTGGCCGTACGGATCGAGCACCGTCTTGAAGGTGACGAGGGCCGTGGCGTCTTCGTCGTCGGCGTCGACCATGGCCGGCTCTTCGGCCGCGACCGGCGCTGGCGCCGGGGCGGGGGCGACGCTCTCCCATTCGGCGCCCGGGGTCCCGTACTGGGCTTCACCCTCGAGGTGACAGCCGAGCCCCACGCTGGAGGCGACGAGGACAGGGAGCAGGATGGCGACGCGGTGGATCATGGCCGACTCCATTGGTAACCACTCTTCTAGCAATCGTCGCGCCGGACGGTTTCGGGCTGTCCCGGGCAGGGGAAGTGCGGCGCCACACGCCGCGTTCACGGGGTCATGCGGCTTTTTGCACCAGGTGCGTCCGCCTGTCACGCTGGCACGGTTCGCGGGGAACTCCGCCAAGAGGGCCGAGCCGTGGTAGAGGCGGGCCATGCCGGACGCTGACAGCCCCGTCGTTCGCACCCCCGAGGCCGCCGCGGATCGCCCGCGCTGGCCGGTCGTGGGCGGCATCGCGGGCGTGTTCGGGCTCCTCGGCTTCTTCCTGCCCCGCGCGTGTGGCCTCGATTTCAAGTCCGAGCCCGAGGTCCCGGGCACGGCGGCGAGCGCGAGCGCGGAGCCCGCGCCCTCGGTGGAGCCCTCCTCCGTGGCGTCGGTGCCCAGCACCGCGCCGTCCACCGTGCCGACCGACCCGCCACTGCTCGCCAACGTCGCGGTGGGCAAGTCCACCTTGATGCACTGCCAGGATCCACCGGCCGCGGAGCTCAAGCCGTCCAAGTGCGGCGAGCCGGCGCTCGATCCGGTGCTCGTGCCCAAGATCGAGGCGCTCGGCCGGTGCCCTGCCGCCGCCGGGATCACCGGCAAGCTCGCCCTCCACGTCGACCTCGACTTCAAGAAGCAGGTCGCCAAGGTGGTCGCGGGCAAGGGCTCGGCCACCTCGCGCAACGGCAAGCGAGACGACAAGGCCATCGAGCCGCTGCTCGTGTGTCTGCGCACCTCGCTCAAGGACCTCGTCACGACGCCCGAGAGCCCCGCGCCGGCGCGCGACCACGCCCGCTACGTCCTCTCGTACCCGGTCACGCTCACGTCGTCGGGGAGCCCCGCGGGGGCGTCGAGCAACCCTGCCGAGAAGGAGAAGGCGGCGGTCGGCAGCGCCACCGTGCAGGTCGACACCGCGATCGTGCGCGACGCGCCGGCCACCAGCGGTCAGCCGATCGGCCGCCTGTCGCGCGGCACCAAGGTGTCCACCGTGGGCACCTCGGGCAACTGGTACCACATCAAGTTCGGCGAGAACGAAGCCCAAGAAGGCTGGATCTTCCGCACCAACATCGGCAAGTAAGAGGGATGGCGGGTACCTGCCCGCGCCGCGCACGAAGCCGGTTCAGAGCGCGGTCTCTCGGCGAACGAGCCCCCAGCAACTCAGCCAAGGAGCGAGAGGCCTTCGCTGTTGGCGAGGGGGCCGTCGCGCTTGGTGAGGAGCTCGCAGCCGTCGCGGGTGACGAGGATGGTGTGCTCGAACTGCGCGGAGAGCGAGCCGTCGTGGGTGACCGCGGTCCAATCGTCGTCGAGGATGTCGACCTCGTAGTCCCCGAGGTTGATCATGGGCTCGATGGTGAAGATCATCCCGGCGCGGAGGCGCACGCCGGTGCCGCGCTTGCCGATGTGGCTCACCTTGGGCTCGTCGTGGAACTTCTTGCCGATGCCGTGGCCCACGAACTTGCGCACGACGCTGCAGCCGTTGGCCTCGGCGTACTCCTGGATGGCTGCGCCGATGTCGCCGAGCCGAGCGCCGTCGCGCACCTCGGCGATGCCGAGATCGAGGCACTTGCGCGACACCTCGGTGACCCGCCGCGCGCCCTCGCTGGGCTTGCCCACGTAGAACGTGGCCGAGGTGTCGCCGTGGTAGCCGTCGTAGAGGGTGGTGACGTCGACGTTGACGATGTCGCCGTCCTTGAGGATGGCGTCCGGTGCGGGGATGCCGTGACACACGACGTCGTTGATCGACGTGCACACCGACTTGGGGAACCCGTGGTAGTGCAGCGGGGCGCACTTGGCGCCGCGGCGCAGCGTGTCCTCTCGCACCAGGCGGTCGATGTCCTCGGTGCTCATGCCGGCGACGAGCTTCTCGCCGACCAGCATCAAGGTCTCGGCGGCCATCTTGCCGACCACCCGCATGCGCTGGATGTCCTGCGGCGAGGCGATGTTGACCAGGGCCATCGGGCGGTTGTTGCCCAGGGCCCGGGCTCCGTCAACGGATCCGCTCGCGCGCGCAGCCTCCGTTCAGGAGAACTGCTTCTTGGTGCGGTAGTCGCTGATGAACTTGAGGAGGGCCGGGGTGGCTCCGGAGAGGTGGAAGCGATTGCGGAGCGTGTCCACGTCGTCGCCGTAGCGCTTGTAGTAGACGACGATCTTCTGACCGATGAGCTTGTCGCCCTGCGCGCGGATGCTGCCGAACGCCGGGTCTTGCGGGTCGACGACCAGCACGAACGGAGACTCGGGCGGGGCCTTGCCCGAGAGGGGCTCGCCCACGACGAGGAGCTCGAGGCGGAAGCGCTGCTTGTCGCCCGAGGGTTCGCTGCTCACCGAGACGAACTTGGCGAGGACGACGCCGTCGGCGCGGTCGACGCGGGGGACGATCTTCCCCTCGTTGGCCTCGTCGCGCAGGGGGGTCGACCCGGGGGGCGGAAAAGCACCCAGGTCGATCGAGTCGCCGAATAGTTCGTGATCGTCGCCCGTCCATTCCGCGGGCGGATGCGCGGCGAGGGCGATCCGTGGCGCGGGCGGCGAGCAGGCCGCGGGCAGCGCCGAGAAGAGGGCCAGGGCGGCGACGATGGAGAGCGAGCGGAGCAACGTGACCAAGTGGAGCACCTCGAACGTTTGGATGCGCGGCCGGTCATGGTAGATCAGCGGACCATGTCCCGTCCGTCCCGTCGGAACATCCTGACGTTCCTGGGTGGCGCTGCAAGCGCGTGTTTGGTGCCGGGCCTTCTCTCGATGGGCTGCAGCGGCGGCAAGCCGCGCGTCGACCACGACGTCTTGCGCGCCCCCGACGAGCGCACGGCCACCGCCTGGATCGCCAAGGCGTTCCGCAAAGAGGGCTTCCAGGTCGAGTCCGGGCGCAAGATCGCCATCGGTGGTGGCAACACCATCGTCGCCGACGTCTCGGCGATCGACGCCCCGTGGTCGGTCCTCTGGCTGCGCGAGGACGAGGTGCAGGAGCTCAAGGACAAGCTGCCCAAGCCGCCCCCGGGCGTGGCGAGCGGCGCGCTGTGGGTGCACGGCGGCGTCGGCGACGACGACGACCAGCGCATGCTGATCCTGCTCGAAAAGGCCTACGAATACGACCCCGACCCCCGCGGCGACAAAGGCGTCGTGCGCTCGATCCAGGAGGTCGAGGCCCGCACGATCCGCGACGTCACCGACTTCCTCGTCCGCGCCAAGGCCGGCGAGCTGTGATGGACGAGTCGCAGGTCCGTCGCGCGCTGACCTTTGGTCCGCTGATCGCGGCGGCCGGCATCGTGTGGACCGCGGTCGCAGGGGCCAAGAACGACTCGACCTTGTTGCCGAGCCTCGTGGTGCTCGGGGGCGTCGGCCTCTGCATCTGGGGCACGCACTTCTTCGGGCGACTCGGGCCTGCGCCCTCGCCGTTCCCGCCTCCGGCCGTAGAGGAGGCCGCCGAGCTGGCTCCGGCACGCGAGCCGAAGACGCGGAAGAAGAAGCGTTCTAGCGCCGGCCCTTGAAGCCCATCATCTGCTGCACGGCGCTCTCGCTCTGCTCGGCGATCTCCGAGGCCTCGCGGGCGCGATCGGCGCAGTCCTCGCACAGCTTCTTGGCGCGCCCGTCGACCTTCACGGCGACCAGCGCGTCGGTCTCCTCGCCACACCCTTTGCAGACCGGCATGCGTCGAGAATATCAGAGCTTGCGGAGGAAGGCCGCGATGGCCTCGCGCACGCGCTCGGGCTGCTCGATGGGCGCCGCGTGGGTGCCGCCCTCGAGCATCAAGAGCTCGCCTTGCGGGATCGCCTGGGCCATCTTCACCGCGAGCTCGGGGGGCGTGAACGTGTCGCGCTCGGCGGCGACGACCAGCACGGGCACCTCGATCTCGGGGAGCAGATCTTCCGCCGAGTGCTCGCCGGCGCCGCGGAGGATCTTGAAGAACATCGTCGGATCGAGGTGGGTGATGTGCTCGAGGTACGGGCGAAAATCGTCCGGTCGCATCGACTTCGCGTCGACCTCGCCGAGCAGGTAGGCCACCTTCATCGACAGATCGATCGGCGTGCGCGCCCAGAGCGCGCGGACGATCGCCGGGTGCTGCTCGGCCCAGGCGATCACCTTGGGCAGCACGTCGGCGAGCACGGTCGTGTTCTTGAAGGTCTGGGTGACCTTGCCCGGCGCGCCGCAGATGAGGATCAGGCCGGCGATGCCCTGCGGTCGCAGCCGGTAGGCCTCGAGCGACACCTGCACCCCGAACGAGTGGCCCACGAGCACGGTGCGGGGCGGGTCGCCGAGGAACGTGCGGATGGCGTCGAGGTCCCGGGCGAAGTCGACGACGGAGAGGCGCTCGGGATCCACGGGAGCCGAGCTGCGCCCGTGGCCGCGGTAGTGGTGGTGCGCCACGTGCGGCGAGGCCGAAGGGCCGAGGATGCTAGGCAATTCGTCCCATAGGTATCGCCAGACGAAGCCCTCGCAGGCCACGCCGTCCGAGAGGATCACCTGGGCGCCGTCTTCGCCACCCGGCCTCCTGCGGACATAGAGGCGCGTACCATCTGCTCCGTAGGCGTAAGTCTCGTCGCTCATCGTCGGTTGCTTGCCCTAATGCCGGAACAACGGCAGGCTGTCGACAGTGGATCCGCCGCGATCTTCGCCGGCCTCTGGCCCCACGTCCTCCGACGCACCCGCTGCCGGTCCTCCACCGGCGACGGGCGGTCGCATTCTCCTGGCCGACGACGACGCGATCACCGCGGGGCACCTCGCCGAAGTGTTACGTCGACTCGGGCACGAGGTCGAGGTCGTCGCGCACGGCGAGGCGGCGGTCACCCGCGCCGGCCGCGGTGGGCTCGACGTGTTGCTGCTCGACGTGCTGATGCCGCGCATCAACGGGCTCGAGGCGTGTCGCGTGATCAAGGCGATGCCGGGCGCGGGGTTCCTCCCCGTCGTGCTGATGTCGATGCGCACCGACAGCGCGAGCCGCGTCGAGGGCCTGCGCGTGGGCGCCGACGACTACCTCGGCAAGCCGATCGACGAGCGCGAGCTCGGGACCCGCGTCGCGGCCATGCTGCGCCTCAAGCGCCTGCACGACGAGGTGGCGGCGGCGCGCGCGCGGCTCGAGGAGATCAGCGCGCACGACGAGCTCACCGGGCTCTACAACTTCCGTCACCTCGGCACGCGGCTCGCCGAGGAGTTCAAGCGCAGCGAGCGCCACCACGATCCGCTGGCGTGCCTGCTGCTCGACATCGACGGCCTCCGCCAGTGGAACGAGGCGCAGGGCCGCGCGTTCGGCGACACCATCGTGCGCGAGATCGGCCGCGCCCTCCGCGCCGCCCTCCGCGACATCGACGTCGTCGCCCGCTACGGCGGCGACGAGTTCCTGGTGGTGCTGCCCTCCACCCACTTCGCCGGCGCGCTCGCCGCCGCCGACCGCCTGTTCCGCGACGTGCAGGCGCTCGGCTTCGTGTATCCGGGGGGCACCGCGCGCGTCACGGTGTCGATCGGCGTGTCGCTGTTCCCGAGCCGCGACGTGCGGGGCAAGGACCAGTTGCTGCGCGCCGCCGAGGCCTCGCTGCTCCGCTCCAAGCGCGACGGCGGCGATCGCATCTGCGTGTTCCAGCACCAGGGCTACATCTACTCGCCCCCGGGCCTCGGCCGGGCGAGCGAGCCCCCCCCTTCGGCCGAGGAGCCGGCCGAGGCGCGCGCCGCGCGGCCCCCCTCCAACTCCGGCATCATGGCCGCCCGTCGGATCGGCGACCCCCCGATCCCTTCGCCGAAGATCGTCGAGATCGGTCGGCGCAAGGAGTGAGGTCGACTATCATCCGAGGTCGATGAGCGACGCGCCGCGGGTGGTGGTGGTCGACGACGAGCCCACGCTCCGTCGCACGATCGCGCGCACGCTGGCCCAGAAGGGGTTCGAGGTCACGCAGCTCGAGGACGGCACGCAGGCGCTCGCCCACCTCGAGAAGAACGACCCGGACGTCATGCTGGTCGACCTCATGATGCCCGGCGTCTCGGGCCTCGAGGTGCTCAAGGAGACCAAGGCGCGCAGGCCCGACGTCGAGTGCGTGATCATGACCGCCTACTCCCGCATCGAGGACGCGGTCACGGCGGTGCGCGCGGGCGCCTACGACTTCCTCACCAAGCCGTTCCCGTCGTTCGACGCGGTCGCGCTCACCGTGGCCAAGGCCGCCGAGCGGCGCCGCCTCATCACCCGCACCCGGCGCCTCGAGGAGGAGCTGGATCGGAGCAGCGTCGCCGGCACCACCCTCATCGGCTCGAGCCCGCCGATGCGCGAGGTCTACCGGCTGATCGAGGGCGTCGCCTCGGCGTCCTCCACCGTCCTCGTCCTCGGCGAGAGCGGCACCGGCAAGGAGCTCGTCGCGCGCGCCATCCACGACAAGAGCCCGCGCAAGGTGCGCCCGTTCGTCGCGGTGAACTGCTCCTCCATCCCCGACACGCTCATCGAGAGCGAGCTGTTCGGCCACGTGCGCGGCGCGTTCACGAGCGCCATGTCGGCGCGCGCGGGTCTCTTCGAGGCCGCCGACAAGGGCACGCTCTTCCTCGACGAGGTCGGCGACCTCTCGCTCGCCGCGCAGGTCAAGCTGCTCCGCGCCCTCCAGGAGGGCGAGATCAAGCGCGTCGGCTCCAACGACACCAAGGTGGTCGACGTGCGCGTCATCGCCGCCACCAACGTCGACCTCAAGCGCAAGATCGAGAGCGGCGCGTTCCGCGAAGACCTCTACTACCGCCTCAACGTCATCGCGATCGATCTGCCCGCCCTGCGCGATCGTCGCGACGACGTCCCCCTGCTCGCGCAGCACTTCCTCCGCAAGTTCACGCAGCGGGCTGGCAAGAACATCGCGCGCATCTCCATCGAGGCCATCGAGGCGCTCACGGCGTACGAGTGGCCCGGCAACATCCGCCAGCTCGAGAACGCGATGGAGCGCGCGGTGGTGCTCGCCACCTCCGACGAGATCACCAAGGCCGAGTTGCCCGACGCGGTGACGGGTGGGCTGCGCGCCCTCGCCCGGGTGGCGGCGGTCAACACGGTCACGCTGGAGTCGGCGCTGGACTCCCTCGTGCTGGGGCTCGCCGATCTGCCGTACCCGGAGGCCAAGCGGCGCATCGTGCGCGACTTCGACCGCGCTTACGGAGCCGCGCTGCTCTCGCGGGCGCAGGGCAACGTGAGCGAGGCCGCCCGCAAGGCGGGCCTCGACCGCTCGAACTTCCGGCGGGTCCTGCGGCGGCACGGGGACGACTGACCCGTGGCGCGGCCGCGGATCGGGGGGCCCGAGGTCGCGTTCGCCGCCGCGCTCGTCGTCCTGATGGCGCGGGTGCCCGTCGACGTCGGGCCGCGCGACACCGGCGAGCTCACCGCTGCCTCGTGGGTCCTCGGCGTCTCGCACCCTACGGGCTCTCCGCTCTGTCTCCTGCTCGAAGGCCTCGGCTCCGCGCTGCCGGTCGGGACGATCGTGTTCCGACACGGTCTCGTCATGGCGCTCTGCACGGCGCTCGCGGCCGCGCTGCTGGCCCGCGTGGTCGCCACGGCTGCGCGGGTGCAGCACCGCCTGGCCGAGCTCGCGGTCGGCATCGGGATCGGCGCGGCCGTGCTCGCGCCCACGCTGCTCCGCGCGGCGACGATGACCGAGGTCTACGCGCCCACGCTGCTGCTGTTCGGGATCACCCTCGCGATCGCCCACGAGGCGCCTCACCGCGCGACGCTGCTCGGGGCGCTCGTCGGGCTGTCGCTCGCCGCCCACCCGACGGCGCGGCTCCTCGTGCCGCTGCTCGTGGTCGGCGCGGTCGTTCGGGCCCTCGCTGCGCGCGGCGTGCGCGGCCTCGCGCCGTTCGTGGTCGGGGGGCTCTCGACCGCGGGGCTCGTGCTCTACGTGCCGGTCGCCGCCGCGCGGTTGCCCGCGCTCTCGTGGGGCGATCCGCGCACGGTGGGCGCATTCCACCGGCACTTCTGGGCGACCGACCTGCGCGCCACGTTCGCGGAGCGCACGCACGGGCACCTCCTCGCGGACGCGCTCGCGTACGGCCGCACGACGCTGCTCGACCTCGGCGTGCCGCTGCTCTCGCTCGGCGTGCTCGGTCTCGCGCTCGGCCTCGTCCGGGGCAGGGGGCCCCGTCTGCTCGCGTTCGCGGTGCTCGCCGACGTGGCCTACGCGGTGAAGGTGAACCCGATGGGGATTGCCGACCGGCAGGTGGGGCACGTGGCGCTCCTCGGCCTCGCGGCGCTCGCCGGGCTCGTCGTCCTCGAGCTCGCGCGCGCGCTGCCCCTCGCGCTGGCGTTGACCGCGGCGTGCACGGTCGGGGTCGTGGCCCGCGCGGCCCCGGAGCTCGTCGGCGACGAGGGCGCGCTCGTGGCGCGGCTCTTCACGGTGCCCGGCGCGCTCTCCCGCCTGCCTCCGCGCGCGCTGGTCGTGTGCGACGGCGACGACAGCTGCGGCGGCCTGCTCTACGCGCAGCTCGTGGAGGGCGCGCGCCCCGACGTCGGTGTGCTGCCGCGACCGTTCGCCGACCGCGCGACCTACCTCGCCGCGCGCCTCGGCCAGGTGCGCGAAGACCTCGACCGTGCGCTGATCCGCCGCGATCGCCCGGTGTTCGTGCAGGGGGGAGACAAGGGCTACCCGTTCGGGGTGACGGTGACGCCGGGCGCGCTGCCGCTGCTCGAGGTCTCGGGGCCCCGTCGCGCCGACGCGCACACGCGGCTGTCCGCGCTCGACCGCGCGCTGAGCGCCGACGGGCTTCCGCCGCTCTCGCGGTGGGTCCTCGCCCAGGCCCACCTCGGGCCGATCGGCGCCACGATCGCGAGCGGCGACTTCGTGCAGGCCGAGGTGCTCGCCTCGCTCGCCCTCGGGCTCGACGCGTCGCTGCCCGCCCTCTGGAACAACCGCGCGGTCGCGCGCGCCTCTCGCGGCGAGCTCGTGGGTGCCCTCGGCGACGTCGACGAGGCGTTGCGGCTGGATCCGGAGCGGGTGCCGGCGCTGGTCAATCGCGCTTCCTGGCTGCTCTCTCTCGGCGATCTCGCGCGCGCCGAGCCCGCGGTGGCGCGGCTGTCCGCGGTGTGCCGTGGGTGCGCGCAGGCCCGCATCCTCGGCGCCGCGCTCGCGATCCGCGCCGGCCGCGCCGGCGAGCAGGCCTTGCTCACCCTCGCGGCGGAGCAGAAGTCGAAGCCCGAGCTGTGGTGCCGTGCCTTCGGCCTGGCCGGCCTCGCGGCGCCCACCACCTGTCGGCCGTGAGCTCTCACCTCGCTCGGCCCACGGCCTCGGCGGGGTGCTCGTCGGCCGAGAGCAGGCCGTGTCGCCGCCAGCCGAGCCGGGCGAGCCAGGTGTGGGGCGCGACGACGGGGGCGTCCTCGAGCCCGACGGGCCGACGGTCGCGCAGGCCGTCGCACCACGGCGCCGACGAACACGGATCGAGCCGCGTGGGCACGCGGACCTGGTGCTTCTTGAAGTTGAAGAGCACGTAGGCGAGCGCAAAGCGGACCTCGCGCGGCGTGCGGAGCGAGCGGGTGTGGTAGCGGTCGTCGAGCACGCGGCCCTTGCGGCCGCAGGCGCGGTTCACCGCGTGAGCGAGGCGAACGCCGAGCGAGCGCGCCCCCTTGCGCAGAGCCGCAGAATCGTTCGCCTCGACCACCAGATGCACGTGGTTGTCCTGCACCGAGAAGTGCACCACGCGGAACGCGGCGCCCTGCGACGCGCGAAGAGCAGCGACGACCGCCGGGAACACCTCCATCGAGCGGAGCGAGGGGATCCCAGACATGCACCGCAGCGTGAGGTGCACCGGCGCCCAGCCCACGTGCGGCTGTCGCGGACGGTGGGGAACGAGCGGCCGCGGCGCGAGGCGCTTGCGGCCGGCGCCCCGACGACGCCCACCCCACCCACGGGTACGCGGGAACTCCAGCTGGACGGTACGCTTCGCCACTTGATTGAGCGTACATCATGGTCCGTGGGTGTCAAGAGTAGGACGCACGGACGGGAGCACCCCACAGGTCGGACGACACTCCCGACGCCGGGTCGAAGCGACGAGTGCGGTCGTCAGCTCCGTCGACGGTTGCAGCCGGCCCGCCACCCCGCTTGCATGGGCCCGTGACCACGCGCCGGAACTTCCTCTCGCGCACCGCCCGCGCCGGCCTCGCCCTCGCGACCCTCTCCGGCGCCGGCGTCGCCGCGTTCGTGCGCGCGAGCGGCTACGTGGTCGACCCCGCGCGCGCCGCCAAGCTGCGTTGCCTCGCGCCGTGGCAGCTCGTCGTCGTCGACGCGCTCGCGGCTCGCTTCTGCGCGGCCGACGTGCCCTACGATTCGCCCGGCGCTCCGCCGACGCCCCTCGAGGTCGGGGTCAGCGAGTTCGTCGACCAGTTCCTCGCCGAGTCCGACGCCGAGGTGCGCCGCGAGTGCCTCGCCCTCTTCGGCATGATCGAGCACGCCTACCCCATGAGCTGCGGGCACCTGCACCGCTTCTCGGCGCTCTCGCCGGCCGCGCAGGACGACGTGCTGCGCTCGCTCGCCGGCTCCGCCTCCGCGCTGTTGCAGGGAGCGTTCACCGGCTGCAAGTCGCTCTTCATGATGGGCTACTACCGCGACCCGCGCACCTGGGGCGTGCTCGGTTACGACGGCCCGAAGAAGGGCCGCCCCACCGAGGGCTGGGTGCCGCTCCGCTACCGGGGCGCGACGTGATCGTCTCGGGGCGCACGCTCGTCGCGGACACCGTGCTCGATCACGACGTCGTGGTCGTCGGCACCGGCGCCGGCGGGTCGATGACCACGCGCGAGCTCGCCCGCGCGGGCAAGAGCGTGATCGCGGTCGAGGAGGGGGGCGATCACACGCCGGCCGACTTCGACCAGCGCGAGGACACGATGCTCCCGATCCTGTTCCAGGACCGCGGCGGGCGCATGACGACCGACCTCGCGATCACCGTCCTGCAGGGCCGCGGCGTCGGCGGCTCCACCATCCACAACACCAACCTGTGCAAGCGCGCGCCCGACGCCATCCTCGACCTCTGGACGCAGCGCCACGGCGTCGTCGGGTGCAAGCCGAGCGACCTCGCGCCCGTGTTCGCCGAGGTGGAGCGTGATCTCTCGGTGAGCACGATCCCCGACGACGCGATCAACAAGAACAACGACGCCCTCCGTCGCGGGCTCGCCGCTCTCGGCTGGCGCGGCGGGGCGCTCTCGCACAACCGCGTGGGGTGCATGCGCAGCGGGTTCTGCGAGCTCGGGTGCGCGTACGACGCCAAGCAGAACGCGCGGAAGGTGCTGCTCCCCGAGGCGATGGCGCGCGGCGCGACCGTCCTCAGCGACACCAAGGTGCTCCGCATCCTGCACGACGGGCGCCGCGTCTCCGGCGTGCTCGCGCAGACGGTCACCGGCAAGCTCGTGCGCATCAAGGCCCGCGCGGTCGTGCTGTCGGCCAGCGCGACAGGCAGCGCGGCGCTCGCGCTCGTGAGCGGCGTCCCCGACCCGTTCGAGCAGATCGGGCGGGGCCTGCGCATCCACCCCGGCGGCGCGGTGGCCGGCGTGTTCGACGACACCGTCGACGGCTGGCAGGGCATCCCGCAGAGCTGGGAGTGCACCGAGCACCTCGACTTCGCCGAGGGCAGCGACAAGCGCGTGTGGATCACCACCGCGTTCGCGCACCCCATCGGCACGGCCTCCCTGATGCCGGGGTTCGGCGCCGACCACATGCGCGCGATGCGCCTCTACCGGCGCATGGCGGTGCTCACCGCGATGGTCCACGACGAGACCGACGGGCGCGTGACCGCCTCGCCGGAGGGCAAGCCACGCATTGCCTACGCGATGGAGCCGCGCGACCGCGCCCAGCTCGCCAGGGGCCTGCGGGCCGGCGCCGAGATCCTGCTCGCAGCCGGCGCGAAGGAGGTGCACGTGCCGGCGGTGCGACCGCTGATCGTGCGCACCAAGAAGGACCTCGCCGCCATCGATCTCGACTTCGCGCGACCGCACTCGGTGCCGCTCACCGCGGTCCACCCCATGGGCACGATGCGCATGGGCGAGGACCGTCGACGGTCGGTGGTCGACTCGCGCGGGCGGCACCACCACCTCGCGGGCCTCTTCGTGGCGGACGGCTCGCTGTTCCCGACCAGCCTCGGGGGGCCGCCGCAGATCTCGGTCTACACGCTCGCCCGCCACCTCGCCCGCCACGTCGCCGACAGCGTGCGCTGACCCAGGACTTCACGCCGGATGCAAAAGGGCCGCTGCGAACGGACGTCTCGGCAAGCTTTTGCGATCCGAGCAAGACTGCCGGAATGCGTCCCCTTGCCCTCGGTCTCGTGTCGCTGTGGTTCCTGGCGTGTGGCGGCAACGTCCAGGACGCGCCCACCACCGGCGACGGCGGCGCGATCGACACCGGCGCCGCCTCCGACTCGGCCGTCGGCGCGAAGACGTACCGCACCCACGTGATCCTCGGCGACTCGATCTCCGACCGCGGGGGCGAAGCGCCGTATTACTACGACCTGCTCGACAAGAACGACGACGCGCGGTGGCCCACCGACAGGGGCCGCGATTTCGCGACGCGGTACCCGGGCATCCAGGTGCAGAAGAAGTCCAAGGGTGGGTCCACCGCGGCCAACCTCGGCGGCCAGATCGACACGCTCCCGATGCGCCTCGACGGGCCCGTGCTCGTCACCATCACGATCGGCGGCAACGACGTTCAGGCGGCCCTCGCCAAGATCCTCACCACTGGTGACGACAGCCTGAACCGCGCGGACTTCGCGGAGTTCCTCGAGGAGTCGCTCGGCAAGCTGTTCACCAAGGACCGCTTCGGGCCCGGGGTCGAGGTCACCGTCCTGATGACGAACATCTACGACCCGAGCGACGGCACGGGGAAGTTCACGTTCGCGTCTGGCTCCAAGTGCGGCGGCGCGCTCGGCATCTGGCCGGCGAGCAAGCCGACGGCGGAGCTGCTCGTGCCCTGGCAGAAGGTGATGACCGACGTCGCCGCGAAGCACCCCGGCACGATCGTCCTCGATCTCCACGGCAAGTTCGCCGGGCACGGCGTGCCGGGCGCCGAGACGTGGTTCGTGAAGGACTGCATCCACCCGAACGCGGCGGGGCACGACGCGATTCGCGACCTGTTCTGGGACGCGATCCAGAAGCTCTAGCGCACGCTCGGGGCGCCCTCGTCCTCTTCGTCTTCCTTGGCCTTGCCGGCCGGATCGCGGAGGCCGAGGGCCTTGAACTTCTTGTAGAGGTGACTGCGCTCGAGATCGAGCCCGCGCGCGGTGGCCGCCATCTGCCCGCCGTAGTGCTTGAGCGCCTCTTGCAGGATCGTGCGCTCGGCCTCCTCGACGAGCACCCGGAACGGCACGCTCGAGCGGAACAGGCCTCCGGGCGTGGGCACGCCGGCCTGCGGCAGGAACGAGCGCACCTGGTCGGCGTCGATCGTCTCGTCGGGGCTCAGGATCACCAGGCGCTCGATGAGGTTGCGCAGCTCGCGCACGTTGCCGGGAAAGGCGTAGCTCGAGAGCACGGCGAGCGCGTCCTCGGTGATGCGCATGCCCCGGCGGTCGTTGCCGCGCCCCGCGAGGTCGAGGAAGTGGCGCGCGAGCAGGGGGATGTCCTCGCGCCGAGCGCGCAGCGGCGGGATCTCGATCGGCACCACGTGCAAGCGATCGTAGAGGTCGGCCCGGAACGCCCCGCTCGCGATGGCCGCGGCGAGGTCGCGGTTGGTGGCGGCGACCACCCGCGCGTCGACCTTGATCACGTCGCCGCCGCCGACGCGCTCGATCTCGCGCTCCTGCAGCACGCGGAGCAGCTTGGCCTGCATCGGCATCGGCATGTCGCCGACCTCGTCGAGGAACAGCGTGCCGCCGTTCGCGCGCTCGAACTTGCCACGGCGCGACTTGGTGGCGCCGGTGAACGCGCCCGCCTCGTGGCCGAACAGCTCGCTCTCGATGAGCTCGCCGGGGACCGCCGCGCAGTTGAGCTTCTCGAGCGGGCCCTTGGCGCGGGGCGACTGCAGGTGGATGGCGCGCGCGACGAGCTCCTTGCCGGTGCCGCGTTCGCCGACCACGAGGACGTTGGCGTCCTTGGCCTTGGCGGCGCGCGCGATGCGCTCGTTGAGCTGCTGCATGGCCGGCGACTCGCCGAGGATGGCGCCGTCGAAGCCGGCTTGCGCCTTGAGTTCCTTGGCCTCGGCCTCCGCGCGGACGAGGCGCAGGGTGTTCTCGAGCACGAGGAGCAGCCGGTCCGTCGAGAGCGGCTTCTCGAGGAAATCGAGCGCTCCGAGCCGCGTCGCGCGCACCGCGTTGTCGATGGTGCCGTGGCCGCTCATCACGATGACCGGTATCTCGTTCCGCGCCGCGCGCAGCCGCGTGAGCATCTCGATCCCATCGCCGTCGGGCAGCGCGACGTCGAGCAGCAACAGATCGTAGGCCCGCTTGGCGAGCTTCTCCTCTGCGACGCGCACGCCTCCCGCGACGTCGACCGCATACCCCTCCAGGCGGAGCGCGGTGGAGAGGGTCGTCAGGATGTTGGGCTCGTCATCGACGACGAGGAGGTGCGCATTGGGCATGCGTCGAGGAGGGTAACTGATATTTGCTTCGTGCGCGCGACCGGCAAATGGACACGAGCGGCGCACGCGATACACTGCGAGACCATGCGCGCCCTCGCCGCCTGCCTCGCAGGGTGCCTCCTCGCTGCCACGATGGCCGCCGGTTGTGGTGGCGCGACCGCGGACGTCCCGAGTGTCCCGACGGACGCGGGGCCCGACCCGTACGCCGAGCCCGACGCCGGCGCCAACGGCGTGTACGTCGACCGCGGCACCGCCTGCCCCCTCTTCGTCGACGCGCTCCAGCGACAGCTCGCGGCGCTCCGCTGTGTGTCGGATCCCGCCCCTGCCTGCCCCGCCACGCTCGAGGACTTCGAGCGCAACAAGCTCGGCAGCGTGTGCACGTGGGTCTACGATCGCGGGGTCCTCGACAACTGCGTCCGTCGCGTGGCTCGGTACACGACGTGCGCAGACTTCACCGCCAAGCCGTGCACGCTGGTGGTCAAGGCGGGGGTGGGGTGCACGTCGATCGACGCTGGAGGTGGTGGGTGAAGCACGCGCTCGTCTCGGTCCTGTTCCTGCTGGTCGGCTGCGGAGACTCCGCCTCGACGGACATCTCGGATGCAGAGGTCGACACCGCCGCCGACAGCGGCGTCGCGAGTGACACCGCGAGCCCGACCGACGTCGCCGGCGAGGTCGACGCCGCCACCCCCGACGCCGCCGCCCTTGACGCGCCCGTCGAAGCCGCCGCGGACACGGGCCCCATCGACCCGCTCGCGGGCATGGGCCCCGTGACCAAGGTCGCCGGCGGCTACCAGTTCACCGAGGGCACCGCGTGGAACGCGGCCGGATATCTCCTCTTCACCGACATCCCCGCGGCCACGATCCACAAGCTCCCCTTCGACGGCGTCGCGGCCCCGCTGCGCACCGACGGGGCCAAGGCCAACGGCCTCGGCTTCATGGTCGGCGGCGACCTGCTCGCCTGTGAGCACTGGAACCGTCGCGTGAGCCGCACCACCACCGGCGGCGTGGTCGCGGTGGTCGACCAGTTCGAGGGCAAGAAGCTGAACTCGCCGAACGACCTCGTGGTCCGCAGCGACGGCACTATCTATTTCACCGACCCGAACTATGGGCTCGAGGGCCGTCCGGCGGAGCTCGGGTTCAAGGGCGTGTTCCGCGTCGACCCGAAGGGTGCGATCACGGCGCTCGCGAAGGACATGAACCAGCCGAACGGCATCGGCCTCTCGCCCGACGAGAAGACCCTCTACGTCAGCGACACGGCGACCTCGCTCGTGCGCGCGTGGCCGGTCGTGGCCGACGGCTCGGTCGGAACGCCGAGCAAGCTCGCCGACCTCGGCGGCGGCGGCGACGGTCTCGCCATCGACGACGCCGGCAACCTCTACGTCACGTGCAACGCGGGCGTGCGGGTGATCTCGCCGACCGGCAAGGTGCTCGGCACGATCAAGATCCCGGAGTCCGCCACCAACTGCGCGTTCGGCGGACCGGACCGGCAGTGGCTGTTCGTGAGCGCGGGCAAGAGCATCTACCGCGTGCACCTCGGCATCCCCGGCAAGGGCTGAAGGCTACGCCTGCAACCGGCCGGGGGCGTGGGCATCGAACGGCGCATGCAAGACCTGGCTGGCAAGATCTGCGTCGTCACGGGCGCCAACACGGGCATCGGCAAGGAGACCGCGCGGGGCCTGGCCTCGCGGGGCGCCACGGTGATCCTCGCGTGCCGCGACGCGCAGAAGGGCGAGGCCGCCCGCGCCGACCTCGCCGCCTCCACCGGTCGGCAGGATCTACGAGTGATTCCGCTCGATCTCGCCGATCTGGACAGCGTGCGCGCGTTCGTCGCCACGCTGCGCGCCGAGCTCCCGCGGATCGACGTGCTCGTCAACAACGCCGGGGTCTGGACCACCCAGCGCGGCACCACGAAGCAGGGCTTCGAGACCACGTTCGGCGTGAACCACCTCGGCACGTTCCTGCTCACCAACGAGCTGCTCCCGCTGCTCGAGGCGAGCCCGGCGGGGCGCGTCGTCACGCTCTCCTCGAGCCTGCACTATCGCGGCAAGATGCAGTGGGACGATCTGCAGTCAGAGAAACGTAGATTCAGCGGGCCCACGGCGTACAATCAATCGAAGCTCGCCAACGTGCTGTTCACGCTCGCCCTCGCCCGTCGCCTGGCCGGCACCAAGGTCAGCGCGTTCGCCGTGCACCCTGGCGTCGTCGCCACGGAGCTGGCGCGCAGCTACCCGAAGCTCCTCGTGAAGGTTTTCCACCTGTTCCTCCTCAGCCCCGAGCAGGGCGCCACGTGCTCGCTCCACGCAGCGACGGCCCCCGAGCTCGAGGGGCAGACGGGCCTCTACTTCGAGAAGAGCCGCCCGCGGACTCCCTCGGCGCGGGCCCGGGACGAGGAGGCCCAGGAGCGCCTGTGGCGGCTCTCGGAGCAGCTCGTGGCGGGCGCCGCGGCCGCCCAGGCTGCGTGACAGGAGCCACGGAATCGATTCGGAGGTATCCTCGCCCGTCTTGGCGAGGCGCTTCGAGGTCCCCGACTACACCCCTGGAGCCTGTCGTGCGGTGGCCGCCGTCCTCGCGGGCGGCGTGGTCAAAGGGGCGTTCGAGTGCGGCGCGCTCGAGGTGCTCGTGGCGGCCGGGCTCCCGATCACGAGGCTCGTCGGCGCGAGCGCGGGTGCCCTCAACGCGCTCGCGTTCGCCAGTGGGATCGCGCGCGGGCAGCCGCTCGGCGCGCTGCGCGACCTCGGCTCGGTGTGGGCCAACCACGCGAGCGCCAGCCTCCTGCAGCCGAGCCTCCGCGCGCTCGCCTCGGGCCAGGGGCTCGCCGACGCGCGGCCCCTGCTCGACCTGTTCCGCGAGCACGTGCGGCCGGTCGAGGTGCCGGTCGCGCGCGTGGAGCTCCGGGTGGTCGTCGCGCCGATCGCGGGCCGTTGGGTCCAGACCTTCTGGGATCCGCGCGGGCGCACCACGTTCGAGACTGCGCTCGAGTTCACCGAAGAAGACTTCCACCCCGACCGCATCGAGCGCGTGTACCTCGCCGCCGCGGCGTCGGCCGCGTTGCCCGGGGCGTTCTCGCCGGTCGAGCTCGAGGACCTCGGCCCCTGCGTCGACGGAGGCGCGGTCGACAACGCACCCATCAAGCACGCGCTGCACGGCGATCGCCCCGGCGACCTGCCCGTCGACACGGTGCTCGTCATCACGCCGGAGCCCGCGCGCCACGTGGAGGAGCACGACCGGGTCGCGTCGCTCCGCGGCATCGAGCTCGCCGCGCGGCTCGCCGACGTGCTGATCAACGAGCGCCTCTACCGCGACCTCAAGGAGGCCTACGAGGTCAACCGCCTCGTGTGCAGCCTGCGCGCGGCGCCGCTAGACGACGAGGCGCGCGCCGACCTGCTGAGTGCGATCGGCCTCCCGAACGCGCGGGAGGTGAAGATCGTCGAGGTGCGCCCCGAGGAGGCGCTCGAGGGCCACTTCCTCTCCGGCTTCTTCGCCCCCGAGCTGCGCATCCAGTACCTCGCGCAGGGGCGAGACGCCGCGCTGCGCGTGTTGCCGACCCTGCGTCGCGACAGCGCCGTGAGCGTCTGAAGAGGACGAATCCATCGAAGCTGGAACGAGCGTGCGCGCCGGAACCTGCGCGAGGCACGCGTGTCGCTGCGGCATGTTCCAACGCTTGCTCGTCGTAGGCTCCGTGACCGCTTCGTTCCTCACCATGGGGTGCTCGGCGGGGCCGCTGCCCACGCCGAAGGCGCAGATCCTCCCGCTGCGGACGCTGCACCTCTACGAGACGGGCGTCGGCTACTTCGAGCGCTCGGGCGACGTGGGCACCGGCGCGACGGCGCTCCCGGTCCCCACCGGCCACCTCGACGACGCGCTCAAGACGCTCGTGATCATCGGCCCCGGCGGCAAGATCCGCGGCTTCGAGTTCGGCAGCAGCGTCAGCAAGGGCATGGCCCGCGCGCAGGCCGGGCTCGACCCCAACGCCGACGCGCCCATCACCTTCCGCGGCCTGCTCACGAGCCTCAAGGGCGCGCGCGTGGAGATGGTGCTCACGAGCGCCGCGCTCACCGGCCGCATCATCGACGTCGTCGACGAGGTCAGCGAGGAGCCGGCCTCGACCGACCCGAAGGCCGAGAAGAAGCCACCCGTCCTGGTGGTGATGATCGTCACCGACAAGGGCGAGATCCGCCGCGTCCCCGCGGCCCAGATCGTCACGGTCCGCCCCACCGATCCGGCCTACGGCGCGCGCCTGAACTCGTCGCTCGACGCCCTCTCGACGCGCAGCGCGGCGACCCCGCGCGCGCTCGAGCTGCTCGGTTCGGGCACCGGCCCGGTCACCTTCGGCTACGTCGCCGAGACGCCGATCTGGCGCGCGAGCTACCGCCTCGTGCTCGACCCCGATCAGAAGGGCGGCCTGCTGCAAGGGTGGGCGCTCTTGCACAACGACACCGACGAGATGTGGAAGGGGGTCAAGGTGAGCCTGGTGAACGGGCGCCCCGACTCGTTCCTCTTCCCGATGGCCGCGCCTCGCTACGCGCGCCGCACGCTCGTGACGCCGGACGGCACGGCCTCGACGGTCCCCCAGCTCCTCGACAAGACCCCCGACGCGATCTGGGGCGACAACCTCGACGAGACCGGCACCGTCGGGCACGGGTCGGGCACTGGCTCCGGGGTCGGCTACGGTAGCGGCTACGGCAAGCTCGGGAGCTCGCACAGCTACGGCTTCGGCGGCCTCGGCACGGTCTCCGAGGGCTCGAGCAGCCTGCTCTCCGTCGGCAACCTCGCGGGGGTGGCCACGGCCACCGGCCTCGAGTCGGGGGCGCTGTTCGCGTACGCGCTCGATGGATCGCTCGACCTCGGCGCCCACAAGTCGGCGCTCGTGCCGTTCCTCGCCCAGCGCCCCGACGTCGAGGCCATCACGTGGATCGACGGCACGCCGCGCGCGGCGGTGCGGTTCGCCAACTCGACGAGCCAGACGCTCCCCTCGGGGACGCTCTCGTTCTTCAGCTCCGCGGGCACCACCGGTGGCGGCGGCGGCTTCATCGGCGAGTCCGCGCTCGACCGGCTCAAGCCTGGCGAGCGGCGCTTCGTCGACTTCGGCGCCGACCTCGACGTCGACCTCACCAAGGTCTCGCGCAAGTTCGACGAGGACCCGAAGACGCTGCGGTTCCTGGGAGACTCGCTCGAGGAGAACTTCCTGCGCACGGTCGACGCCACGTGGGACCTCGAGAACCGCAGCGGCCTGCCGCGCAAGGTCTACGTCGTGCTCCACCTCGACAGGAATGCCTCGATCAAGGGCGCGGACGGCCAGGACTTCGACACGGCGGCCCACCGCCCGCTCGCCTGGTTCGCCGTCAAGGCCAAGTCCAAGCTCTCGCGCGACGTCAGCACGGTCGAGGGCCTCAAGCGCATGGTGCCGTTCGCGCTGGTGAACACGACCCTGCTCACCCGGCTCTCCAACGCCAAGTCCCTGCCGTCGGCGCAGCACGACGTGATCGTCGACGCGCTCGCGCGGCAGAAGGAGCTCGACGAGGCGAAGACGGCGCTCACCAAGAACAAGGAGGAGATCACCGTCGTCGAGGGCGACCTCACGCGGTTCCGCGAGCACCTCAAGGCGATGGGCGACAAGGCCGCGGGCCCGGGCACGAACCCCTTCGTGCAGAAGATCTTGCAGGCCGAGGACAAGCTCACGGCGCTGCGCAAGGCGCGGGCGCTGCTCGAGAAGGACGAGGTGGCGAAGAAGGAGGCCGTGCGGACGAGCCTCAAGAAGCTGCCGTCATGACCGTCGCGTTACGCGCCGCCGCGGGCAACGGGCGCCCGCGCAAGCTCGCTGTGGGGGGCGTGGATCTGCACGACGCGAGCCTGGCGCGCTCGACGAACGGGGCCGCGTTCACGTACGGTCGCGCCGTGGACGCGCCCGATCTGCTCGACCCGACACCGACCCGCCGCGTCGACGGGCGCAAGGCGGGCGAGACCCTCACCTTCGCGTTCGCGCAGGGCGTCGCGGGCGACACCTGGCACGAGATGTTCGCGGCGGCGGCGCTGCCGAAGACCCGGTTCTCGGTGGACGCCTTCGCGCGCGATCTCTTCGTCGCCGATCTCGTCGCCGGCTGCCGCACGACCGTCATCGACGGCGTCCGCACGCAGCTGCCCGCCAAGTGGCTCGAGCGCGTGCTGTCGCGCCCGCCCGAGGACGTGGCCGTGGTCGAGTTCCGTCGCGCGATCCTCGGTGAGCTCGCTGAACACGGGGAACAGCGGAAGGCGCTCGAGGATCTGCACGGTCGCCTGCGGGAGCTGCTCGACCAGCTGCAGATGGTGCCCGCGCGCAACACCGACGTGCTGCGGCGCCGGCTCGACATCCTCGCCACGGTGAAGGCGTGCCTCGAGTTCATGGCGGCGTCGTTCCCCGGCGTGCGTTCGGGCCTCGCGCGCATCCCCGCGTTCGCCTCGGAGGTGATGGCGTCGGACGGGTATCGGGCGCTGCTCGAGCTGCTCGACTACGACGACCACCTCGCCACGGTCGACGTGCGCGTCCGCGTCGGCTCCGACGGACGCGTGCGCGGCCTCGCGCTGGCCAAGGTCGAGGAGAACACGCGGAGCCGCTTCGCGCGCACGCCGCTCGGCCGCTGGGTCGCGCGGCTCGTGCTCCTGTTCCGCGGGTTCCGCTTCGACGCCGAGGAGCTCATCGCGCGCGCGGTGGAGCAGGTGTTCGAGGGGCTCGAGCAGACGGTCCTCGCTTTGATGCAGCTCTCGTACGATCTCGCCTTCTACCTCGCCGCGCTGTCGTTCCGCGCGAACGCGCAGAAGGCCGGGCTCGACGTGTGCCTCCCCTCCATCGTCGACGAGGGCGGAACGCGCATCGAGGGGCTCTGGAACCCGCTCCTGCTCGCGCACGAGAAGCACATCGTTCCGTCCGACGTGGCGATGGATCCGCCGTTCCTCACCCTGCTCACGGGGCCCAACTCCGGCGGCAAGACGCGGCTCCTGCAGTCGATCGGCCTCTGCCAGCTCCTCGGGCAGTGTGGCTTCTTCGTGCCGGCGCGGTCCGCCACGCTGCGCCGCACGCACGGCATCTTCGCCTCCTTCGGGCAGCCGCCCGCCGCCGACGCCAGCGAGGGGCGCCTCGGCACCGAGCTGCTCCGGGTGCGCGCGCTGTTCGAGACGCTGCCCGTCGGCGGCCTCGTGCTGGTCGACGAGCTCTGCTCGGGCACCAACCCCTCGGAGGGCGAAGACCTGTTCCGCCTCGTGCTCACGCTGCTCTCGGAGCTCGAGCCGCAGGGGTATCTCTCCACACACTTCCTCACGCTCGCCTCCGATCTCGAGCGGAGCCCGCCGTACGAGCGACTGTCGTTCCTGCAGGTCGAGCTCGACGAGCGCGGCGTGCCCACCTACCGCTTCCAGCCGGGCGTCGCCAAGACGTCGCTCGCGCACAAGACGGCCGCGCGCCTCGGGGTCACGCGCGACGACCTGTCGGCGCTCGTGCAGCGGGCCAAGGCCGCGCGCCGCTGATAGAGTGCGACGATGTCGCGCTTCGGCTTCGCCCTCTCCGTCGTCCTCGTCGGCTGCACCTCGGATCCCGAGGCCGAGCCCGCCGTGGTCCGCGATGCGGCGGCAGAGGTCGGCGGGTCGACCGACACGGGCGGCACCGACACGGCGTCCGAGGCGATCGCCGACGCCCCCAAGGACACTGCCGACACGAGCTGCAAGCTCGTGAAGGCGTACTCGTCGAAGAACGCGAAGTGCAACGCGTGTGCAGAGGCGAAGTGCTGCGCCGAGATCAACGGCTGCCTCGGCGACCCGAAGTGCGACGACGAGTACGTGAACTGCATCCTCGCGTGCGCGCTGCTGCCCGCCGACGC
>JAEUKC010000325.1:0-4146 GCA_016794445.1 Myxococcales bacterium | reverse complement strand
CGGAGCGCGCGGTGGTCCGCCCGGCCCTCCAGCACCACCTCGCCCTCGATCGTGGCCATGCGGTCGCGCACGAACCGGGAGAGCGAGTGCACCTCCACCTTCACCGTGAACGACATCGCGAGGTCGCGCTGCGGCGCCTCGTCGAGGAAATAGCTGCCGGACATCGTCTCGGCGAAGGTGAAACCGCTCATGAGAAGAACGCTCCTGGATCGATCCCCACCGCCGAGATCTTCAGCTTGGCGAACACGTCGTCCGCGCGGCGCTGCAGCTCCTTGGCCTCCGCTTGCACGCGCGGATCGTCGCGCCACTCCACCACCTTCAGGAGGAACTCCGCGTAGGCGCGCTGCGTCCTCGCGAGCTCCACGTCGTTGCCGACCTCCTCGAAGAGCACCAGCGCGCGCTGGAAGTACCCGGAGGCCTTCTGCACGTGGTCCTGGCCCCAGCCGCCGGCCGCGGTGACCTCGCCGAGCGTGCGGAGCGCGACGCCGATCTGCACCTTGCTGCGCACCTGCTCGAACAGCGCGACCGCGCGCGAGGTGTACTCGCGGGCCTTCGTGAGGTCGCCGCCGATCAGGTAGGCCTTGCCGAGCCCGCGCACCACCTCGGCGAGCGAGAGCACGTCGCCGATCTCCTCGGCCACCTTCTCCGCCTCTTTCAAGGTCTCGATCGAGGTGGGCACCGAGCCGAGGCGGTAGTGGGTCTCGCCGATGTTGGTGAGCACCAGCACGATCTTGTGCCGGTCCCCGACCTCGCGAGCGATGCCGATCGCCTCCTGGAACAGGGCCATCGCGCGGGTGTCGTCGCGCTGGTCCTGGGCGATCGTGCCGAGGTTGTTCAGCGTGGTGACCACGCCGAGCAGGTCGCCGATCTCGCGGCGGATGCGCAGCGACTGCTCGAAGGCCTCGAGGGCCTCCTTGAAGTGGCCGCTGTCCTGCAGCACGAGGCCGAGGTTGTTCAGCGAGAGCGCGATCGAGCGCCGGTCGCCGAGGCGCTTGCGCGTGGTGAGCGCCTTGCGCATGTCCTCGAGGGCCGCCGCGTAGTCGCCGCGCATCCAGGAGAGCTTGCCGATGTCGTCGAGCGAGGAGGCCACGCCGCGCTCGTCGCCGGCGGCGTGGAACAGGGCGTACCCGGCCATGAGGTGCTTCTGCGAGTCCTCGAGGCGGCCGACGTTGCGGTAGAGGCGCCCGATGCGGTTGTGCGCCGCGCCGGCCTTGGCCTGCAGGTGCAGCGACCAGGCGAGCGCCTGCATCGCCGTGAACTGCGCCAGGGCCTCCTCGGTGCGGCCGAGGAGCTCGAGGACGTCGCCGTAGTGGTGGAGCGCCGAGAGGCGCGCGCGCGCGTCGTCCTCGCCGAGCAGCTCGAGGCCGCGGTGGTAACACTCCGCCGCCTTGGCGTTGGCGTACCGCCCGCGCGCGATGTCCCCGGCCTCGAGCCACGTGCCCGCGGCGCGCGCAGTGGCGCCGGCCCTCTCGCGGTGCCAGGCGAGGGCCGCGACGTGCTCCTCGTGCGCGCGCACCCCGGTGCGGTACTCGAGCCAGTCGGCGAGCGCCTGGTGGTACTTCTTGCCGACCGTCGTCGACACCAGCTTCTCGAGCGATTCGCGCTCGAGGTTGTGCTTGAAGACGAACTCCTTCTCGCCGGGGAACGTGGAGTCCGGCATCGGGAGCAAGTAGTCTCGCTCGACGAGATCCTCGAGGATCGCGGCGATCCCCGCCTCGTCCTCGTTGCGGGCCGGGTCCCAGATCTCGGGCGATCGCAGCTGGATGCGGCTCATCACGACGAGGCCGCCGAGCCAGAACACCGCGCCCATCGTGGCGGCCTTCTCGAGCAGGTTGCGCTCCTCGGTGGAGAGCGCCGCGATGCGCGCGTTGACCGCGTCTTGCACGGTCATCGGGAGCTGGACCTCGGAGAGGAGGTCGAGGTTCACGCGCCAGCGCTCCTCGTGGATGTCCGGGTCGTCGGTCGGGACGTCCTCGGCCACCAGCACGCCGCTGTCGTGGAGGATGCGCACCATGCGCTCGAGGAGCGCGGGGTTGCCGCCCGCCATGTCGACCGCCGACTCGACGAGCTCGGTCGGGACCTCGCCGCCGCCGGCCGCGACCGGCGCGAGCAGCTGCTCCATCATGCGCTCGGCGTCCATGTCGGGCAGCGGTCCGACCTCGAGCGGGACGTGCCGGCTCCCGAGGGCGGCCGCGAAGCCCGCGCGCTGCGCCGACAGCTCGGGCCGCGCCGTCACGACGAGCAACATGGGCGCCTGCACGTGCGCGCCGAGGTACTCGACGATCTCGAGCGTGTCGTCGTGCGCGTGGTGCAGGTCCTCGAGGACGAGGGTGAGCACGCCGCGGCTGGTGGAGTTGGCGGCGTCGGCCTCGAGCAGGCGCTTCAGCACCGCGCGGCGCAGCGCGGCGAGCTGCATCTGGTCGTCGGCGATGGCGTCGACCAGCGGCGAGCGGGGGAACTCGAGCTGCAGGATCGATCCCAGGAAATACAGGACGTCGCCGACCTTGCGGTCGTCGAGCAGCGTGGCCACCTGTTCGCGCAGGCTCTCGCGCGCGACCTCGTCGTGGATGCCGTAGGGCAGGTCGAAGCGCGTGCGCAGGAGGCGGTCGAGCACGTCGAAGCTGCCGCCGCTCTGGCGGGCGATCGCGCGGTAGACGCGAGGCTCCTTGCGCCCTCCCCCGCGGTTGCGCAGGCGCGCGAGCGCCTCGGCGACGATCCGCGACTTGCCGACCCCGGCCGCGCCCACGAGCGAGACCACCCGCGGCTCGCTGCTCGCCACCACCTCGTCGGCGGCTTGCTCGATGGCCCGCAGCTCCGCCAGGCGCCCGAACATGGGCCCCCGCTTCGTCGACTCTCGCGTCTCCTTCGATTCGGCCACTAGCGCTTCCTCCGGGGCTTCTTCGCCAACGTATCATCAGGCGGCGGCGTTTCGACCGCCTTCGTCGCCTTCTTCGCGGCCGTGGGCTTGGGCGCCGGCGCCTGGTAGAGCGCGAGGGCCGCGGCCAGCTCGGCGGCGATGCTGTCCCGCAACGCCGCGGGCTCGACGACCTGGGCGGTATCGCCGAACCCGAGCACCCACGCGCGCAGCTCCGGCGTGTCCCCCACGAACATCGAGAGGCGCGTCCACCCCCCCGGGAGCTCGACGCACGGCGCGTCGCCCTGCTCGCCCGGGAAGCGCCGCGTGGCGACGAGGTCCTTCACCTTGGGGTGGAAGTCCACGACCACCCGCTGCCGCTCGGCCGACGTGTGCACGCCGAACTGGCCCTCGAAGTGCTTGTCCACCGAGAACCCGGCGGGCAGCGCGAAGTGGTTCAGCGGATCGGCGTCGGCGTCGACCATGCGATCGACGCGCAGCGTGCGCACCGCGTCGCGCTCGACCACGTGGGCCACGCAGTAGATGGTGTCCTTGTAGAGGACGACCGCGTAGGGGTGGATCGTCAGGGCCTCCTCGCCGGTGCCCTGCGCCTTGCGGTAGCGGATGCGGCACACCCGGAGCTGCGCGCAGGCGTCGAGCACGCCGTCGAGCACCTCGGCCGCGCCCTCGGGCACCTTCATCGGGTTGGCGGGCAGGTAGAGGAAGCGGTCCTCGAGGCGGGTGTCGGGGTCGATCTCGGCGCCTTTGCGCGGTGGGCGCTGCACGTGCGAGAGCAGCGTGTCGACCGCGTCGCGGAGCACGTGCTCGAACGTGGTGCCGGCGAGCATCGAGAACACGCGGCGCGCCATGAGCAGGCCGTAGATCTGCGTGCGGTGCAGCTTCACGCGGCGGGGCAGGTCGCGCGCGGGGATCCGCACGAGGATGCCCCCGGTGCCGCCGGGCTCGGGGGTGCGGTCGAGGTCGACCTCGCGCTCGAGTTCGCGGAGGTACCTTCGCACCGAGCGATCGGTGACCCGCAGCTTGACGGCGATCTCGTAGAGCGACAGCCCCTTCGGGTGCGCCTCGAGCATCTCGCGGAGCTGGCTCAGGCGGCGGTACTGCGTGTACTTGCCGGGCGGACGACCTGGACGGGCCATTGGTAGATTCAGCTTTCTGCCACCAAGTGGTGGCGTGAGGCAAAACCCCCGTTCAAACCGTGCGTGCGGATTTCCCGCACACGGCTTACCGGTGGTCTCTCGTGACGCGGCATTACGCAGCCTCCGGGTACTGGA
>JAEUKC010000290.1:0-12924 GCA_016794445.1 Myxococcales bacterium | reverse complement strand
CGCAGGCGCAGTTCCAGCCGCCGCCGCAGGCGCAGTTCCAGCCCCCTGCCCAGCCGCAGTTCCAGCCGCCGGCGCAGCCGTTCCAGCCGCCCGCGCACGCGATGCCGCCGCCCGCGGGGCCGGCGGGTGGGCCCCCGGGGGGGGGGGTGTTCTCCCCCTCCAAGGCCCCGTCCGGCGCCGCCGAGGGCGAGGCGCCGCCCGGCGCCATCGAGGCCTCGCTCGGCGCGCACTCGCCCTCCAACTTCTACAAGACCCTCAACGGCAACGACATCGTCGAGCACGGCGGGATCTTCGTCTCCACGTACGCGATTCCGCGCCTCGAGCAGCAGCTCCTGCTCCGCGTGCACCTGCCCGGCGGCTACCACTTCGACTGCACGGCGATCGTCCGCTGGACGCGCGAACAACGTGACAACCCCGACGCCCCGCCCGGCTTCGGCGCCCAGATGGTGGGGGTCACCGCGGAGCAGCGACAGCTGATCATGCGCTACGTCCGCAACCGCGAGCCGATGTTCTACGACGACTTCTAGAGTGTTCCCCGAGCTGCGTCTGCGCGCCGCTGCGTGGCTCCTCGGCCTCGCGCTCGCGCTCGTGCTGGCGCCGCGGACGAGCCGCGCGGGCGACCCCGAGCTCGTGTGGAAGACCATCGAGACCAAGCACTTCCGCGTGCACACGCACCAGCGGCTGCTGTCGACGGGCCAGCGGATCGCCGCGATCGCCGAGGACACGCACGCGCGCCTCGCGGGCCCCCTCGGGTGGGAGCCGTCTCAGATCACCCAGATCGTCCTCACGGACGACACCGACTCCGCGAACGGGTCCGCCACAGCGATCCCGCAGAACGTCGTGCGCCTGTTCGTGACCGCGCCGGACGATCTCTCCCCGCTCTCGGACTACGACGACTGGCACGGCACGCTGGTCACCCACGAATACACGCACATCCTCCACACCGATCACATCACGGGGCTGCCCGCGCTCGTGAACGCGATCTTCGGCAAGACGTACTCGCCGAACCAGATGCAGCCGCGGTGGATCCTCGAGGGCCTCGCGGTGCTGCTCGAGTCCAAGTTCACGAGCGGCGGGCGCGAGCGCTCCACGATCTTCGACATGTACCTGCGCGCCGACGTCCTCGAGGACAACGTCGCGGGCATCGACCAGATCTCGCACTCGGTGCGCCGCTGGCCGCAGGGCAACCTCTGGTACCTCTACGGCTCGCACTTCCTGCAGTACATCGAGTCGGTCTACGGGTTCGAGGCGCTGCGCCAGGTGAGCGCCGACTACGGCAGCGAGATCATCCCCTACGGGATCAACCGCGCCATTCATCGCGCGACCGGCAAGACCTACCTCGAGCTGTGGGAGGGCTGGGTCGCCAGCATGAAGAAGCGCTACGGCGCGCAGAAGGCGGCCGTGCTCGCGCGGGGGCTCCGCGAGGGGCGTCGGGTGACGTTCCACGGCCAGGAGGCCAGCCACCCGCGCTACATGCCCGACACGGCGGGGGTGAAGGAGGCCGACGCGCTCCGCCGCATCGCCTACTACCGGAGCGACGGCCACACGACGGCTGGCCTCTACTCGATCCCTGCGAAGAAGGACGGCACATACGGGATCGGCAAGCTGGTCACGCGCACGGCTGGGCCCTCGACCCCCGTGTTCCTCGCCGACGGCGGGCTCTTCTACGACTCGATCGACGTCAGCAAGTTCCGCATCTACTCGTACTGGGACCTCTTCCGTCGCAAGCCGCAGGACTGGGGCGCCGAGGCCGACCAGGGCACGCGCCTCTCGGTGGGCCTGCGCGCCAACGAGCCGACGGTCTCCCCCGACGGCACCGAGGCCGTGTTCGTCGTGAACAAGGCCGGCACGAGCTTCCTGTACGCCGCCGACCTCGACGACGACTCGCTCGGCAAGCCGCGCAAGCTCCTGCCCCAGCAGGCGTTCGACCAGGTGTACACGCCACGCCACTCGCCCGACGGCAAGAAGATCGCGTACTCGGCGTGGCACAAGGGCGGCTACCGGGACATCGAGGTGCTCGACCTCGCGACCTCGACGGTCCGGCGCATCACCGAGGACCGCGCCCTCGACACGGGCCCCGTGTTCTCGCCCGACGGCAAGACCCTGTTCTTCAGCTCGGACCGCACGGGCATCGCCAACATCTACGCGTACGACCTCGCGACCGAGAAGCTCCGCCAGGTGACCAACGTGATCGGCGGCGCCTACCAGCCCGACGTGAGCGCGGACGGCAAGCACCTGGTCTACGTCGGCTACACGCACCTCGGCTCGGACCTCTTCGAGATCGACCTCGACGACAAGCAGTGGCTCGACGCGCTCCCCTACGTGGACGACCGCCCTCCGTTCCGCGAACTGCCGGCGACCGCGCCGAGCCCAGTCAAACCCTACAATCCGCTCCCCACGCTGCGCCCGTTCGCCTGGGACTTCACCTACGCGCCCGACGCGTTCGGGCAGGCGGTCACCGTGACCACGCGCGGCGGCGACGTGGTCGGCCTGCACTCGTTCGCCGCAGCCCTCACCGCGAGCGCCGTCCGCGGCGTGTCGGGGATCGACTTCGCCTACGGCTACAACCGCTTGCCGACGGCGCTCCGCCTGCGCGCCTATCGGTTCATCTCGCCGCGCGGAGGCTTCCGGCAGAACGACCAGACGCCGACCTGGGTCGAGCGCTCACAGGGCATCGAGGCGGGCCTCTCGGCCCCGCTGCCGTGGGGCTTCGACGGCCAGTCCGTCGCGATGAGCTACACGTTCTCACACTTCGCGGCGCTCGACGGGTTCCCCGAGACCGCGGTCGACCCCTACGCGCGACTGCCCGTGATCCCGCAGACCGGCTTCCTCGGGGCGCTGCGGTTCGGCTGGTCGTGGTCGAACGTGCAGCGCTTCCTCTGGTCGGTGGGCGCCGAGAAGGGGTTCTCGCTCTCGGCGGGCATCGACCTGTACCGCCCCGAGCTCGCGGGTCAGTACAGCGTGTTCGCCGCCAACTACAACGCGGTCGGCTACTTCCCGATGCCCTGGCTGCGTCACCACGTGCTGGCGCTGCACGCGCAGGGGGGGGCGAGCATCGGCGACTTCGCGCGGCGCGGCGCGTTCGTGCTCGGCGGGTTCTCGGACATCCCCCTCCCCGACGCCCTCCGCAACCTGCTCATCCAGCCGGGAATCGCGCTCCGCGGGTACAAGCCCGGCGCGCGCTTCGGCGACGCCTTCCAGCTGTACAACGCCGAGTATCGGTTCCCGATCGTGAACATCGATCACGGCGTGCAGACGGTGCCGTTCTTCGTGCAACGCATCTACGGCAACCTGTTCGCCGACTACGGCGAGGCCACGTTCGCCACCATGGACATCACCAAGCTCAAGCTGGGGCTCGGCGCCGAGATCCTGCTGGATTTCTCGGTCGGGTACTTCCAGCCCTTCACCCTGCGCATCGGGTGGGCCAAGGGCACGAGCGAGGGCGGGATCGCCCAGACCTACACCGTCCTCTCGTCGCTCTACTGATACGCTCGGCCGATGCTCCGAGACTTGGTGGCGTTCGGACAGGTGGTCGCGCGCGTCGCGCGGGAGAGCGGCGTGGTAGGGAGCCTGCGGGCGCGCGGCTTCGCCACGCTCGGGCGTCGACTCGTGCAACGCTCGCTACCATCGGGCCCGACCGCGGTGCTGAGCCTGTACGCGGCGCACGACCCCGGTCGCGAGGCGCTGATCGACGACGAGGGCACCCTCCGCTACGGCGAGCTCGACGTCGAGGTGGACGCCCTGGCGCGCGGCCTCTCGGCCCTCGGCGTGCGCCCGGGCGATCGGGTCGCCATCATGATGCCCAACGCGCGGGCCTACCTGCTCGTGCAGTGGGCCACGCTGCGCGCCCACGCGGGCATCGTGCAGATCGGCTACCGGCTCAAGGCGGCCGAAGTGGCCCACGTGCTCGGCAACGCGCGCCCGCGACTCCTGGTCTGCCACGAGGACCACGAAGCGGTCGTGCAAAAGGCGATCGAGCTCGCGGGAAGCGATGCGCAGGTCCTGGTCGTCCCGGCCAAGCAGTCGGCGACGCGCGGCGCGCTGCCCACCCTGCGCGCGGTCGGTCGCGACACTCGCGTCGAGGCGCAGCCCCGCGACACCTCGGCGTCGGTCATGGTCTACACGTCCGGCACCACGGGCAAGCCCAAGGGCGCAGCCCGCGCCATCGATCGCTCGCTCGGCCCCGCGGTGTTCGATTTCATCCAGAAGGTCGGAATCCGCCACGACGAGCGTCACCTGGTCGTCTGCCCGCTCTACCACTCTGCGGCGCCCGCGTTCGTGGCGCTGACCTACGGGCTCGGTGGCACCGTGATCCTCCGCGAGCACTTCGACCCCGAGGACGTGCTCGCGACCATCGAGCGCCACCGCGTGACGAGCGCCTTCCTCGTGCCGACCATGCTGGGGCGACTCGCCGGCCTGCCCATCGAGGCTCGACGACGTCACGATCTCTCGTCGCTCCGCTGGCTCATGAACGGCGCGGCGCCGCTGCCGACCGAGACCGCGCGCCGCATCGGCGAGTGGCTCGGCCCGATCCTGTTCAACTTCTACGGCGCCACCGAGACCGGCCTGGTCACCCTCGCCGGTCCGGGCGACCACCTCGCGCGCCCCGGCACCATCGGCCGCGCGCTGCTCGGCAACGAGATCCGCTTGCTCGACGACCAGGGGCGCGCGGTGCCGCGCGGTGAGGTCGGCGAGATCTGGGTGCGCAGCGCGATGCTGGTCGACGGCTACCACGAGGACCCGGGCGCCACCGCGCGCTCGCTGAAGGACGGGTTCTTCAGCGTGGGCGACGTCGGCCGCGTCGACGAGGCGGGCTTCTACTACCTGGCCGACCGCAAGGCCGACATGGTCATCACGGGCGGCGTCAACGTCTACCCGCAGGAGATCGAGCAGCACCTGCACCACCACCCGGCCGTCCTCGAGTGCGCGGTCATCGGCGTGCCCGACGACGACTGGGGGGAGTCGCTGCGCGCCTTCGTGGTGCGCCGGCCCGAGGCAGAGGCCGACGAGGACGAGCTCCGCCGTTGGTGCAAGGACGGGCTCGCCGATTTCAAGTGCCCGAAGCGGTTCTTCTTCGTCTCGGCCCTGCCCCGGAACCCGACCGGAAAGGTGCTCAAGCGCGAGCTCCGCGAGGCCGCGCGGCTCGGGTAGTGGTAAGGCCCCCGTCCCTCGCATGAGCCAGTACACCATCACCCTCCTCCCCGGCGACGGCATCGGGCCCGAGGTCACCGAGGCCGCCGTGAAGGTCGTCGAGGCCACCGGCCTCGCGGTGACCTGGGAGCGCCACCTCGCGGGCATCGACGCGGTCGCCGCCGGCAAGGGCACCCTGCCGACCGAGACCCTCGACTCCATCCGCAAGAACCGGATCGCGCTCAAGGGCCCGATCACGACCCCCGTCGGCAAGGGGTTCCGCAGCGTCAACGTGGGCCTGCGCAAGGCGCTCGATCTCTACGTGTCGTTGCGCCCGGTGCGGAGCCTGCTCGGCGTCGAGACCCGCCACCGCGAGGTCGACCTGGTCGTGTTCCGCGAGAACACCGAGGGGCTCTACTCGGGCCGCGAGCACGAGGTGGTGCCGGGCGTGTGCGAGGCGCTGAAGATCATCACCCGCGACGCGAGCCGCCGCATCGCCAAGTACGCGTTCGAGTACGCCCGGTGGACAGGCCGGCGCAAGATCGCCATCGCGCACAAGGCGAGCATCATGCGCCTCTCGGACGGTCTCTTCCTCGACGCCGCCCGCGAGGTCGCCAGGGACTACCCGTTCATCGAGTGGATGGAGATCCCGATCGACCGCCTCGCCATGCAGCTCGTCCAGGAGCCACGGCACTTCGACGTCTTGCTGATGGAGAACCTCTACGGCGACATCTTCAGCGATCTCTGCGCGGGGCTGGTCGGCGGGCTCGGCGTCGTGCCGGGCGCCAACATCGGCGACCACGGCGCGGTGTTCGAGGCGGTGCACGGCTCCGCGCCCGACATCGCCGGCCAGAACAAGGCCAACCCCATCGCGGTCATCCGGTCGGCGGCCATGATGCTCGCGCACATCGGCGAGCACGTCGCGGCCAGACGCATCGAGGTCGGCATCGAGCGCGTGCTCTCCGCGAGCCGCGTGCGCACCCGCGACCTCGGCGGCACGGCCACCACGAGCGAGCTCACCCAGGCCATCGTCGATTCGCTGCCCACGCCCGCGGAGCTCGCCCGATGAAGACCGTCACCCTCATCGCCGGCGACCTCGTCGGCCGCGACCTCGCCCCCCACGTCATCCACCTCACGAAGAAGGCCGGCGCCGCCATCGACTGGGAGTGCGTCGACCTCGGCGGCTCGCGCGTACCGGGAGAGGGCATCATCACCGAGGAGTGCCTCGCCTCGGTCCGCAAGAACAAGCTCGCGCTGCGCGGTCCGGTGGGCAGCGGCGGCGACATGGGCCACGAGAGCCCCTCGGTCTACCTGCGCAAGCAGCTCGGCCTCTTCGCCGGCATCCGCCACGTGAAGAACCTGGCCGGCGTGCCCGCGCGCTACCAGGGGATCGACCTGGTCATCATCCGCGAGAACATGGAGGACGTGTACGCAGGCGCCGAGCACGAGGTCGTGCCCGGCGTGGTCGAGTCGATCAAGGTGGTCACCCGCGCAGCCACCGAGCGCATCTTCGATCTCGCCTACCAGTACGCGCGCGCCGAGGGCCGCAAGCGCCTCGCCATCGTGCACAAGGCCAACATCATGAAGCTGTGCGACGGCCTGTTCCTCAAGGTCGGCGAGGAGGTCGCGCAGCGCTACCCCGACATCGAGACCCGCGCGCTCATCGTCGACAACACCGCGATGCAGCTGGTCCAGCGCCCCGAGCAGTTCGACGTGCTGGTGTGCGGCGCGCTCTACGGCGACCTGCTCAGCGATCTCGCGGCGGGGCTGGTCGGCGGCATCAGCGCCGTGTGGGGCAAGGACCGCAACGAGGACACCGTGGTCTTCGAGGCCATCCACGGCCACGCCCCGGAGCTCATGGGGCTCGACGTCGCGAACCCGCTGCCGATGCTCGTGCCGGCGATCAAGCTGCTCGAGCACGTGGGCGAGGCCGAGCCGGCACGGCGCCTGCAGTCCGCTGTCGAGAGGGTGCTCGCCGAGCGCAAGTGGCTCACCGCCGACCTCGGCGGCACGGCCAGGACCAGCGAGATGGTGCGCGCGATCGAGGGCGCGCTCTGATGTCCGCCGGCATCCTCTCCATCGGCACCGAGCTCACCCGCGGCGAGCTCGTGAACACCAACGCGACCTGGCTCGCGGATCAGCTGACCAGCGTCGGCTTCACGGTGGAGTCGATCGAGACCGTGGCCGACGTGCGCGGTCACGTCGTCGACTCGCTGCGGAGGCTCGCGGCGCGGCATCGCGTGGTGGTGATCACCGGCGGGCTCGGGCCGACGACCGACGACCTGACCGCCGAGTGCGCGGCCGAGGCGGCGCACACCGAGCTCCTGCGGCACGAACCCTCCGTCGAGGCCATCCGCCGGCGCTTCGTGGCCATCGGGCGCGAGATGACCGCGTCGAACCTCAAGCAGGCCGACCTCCCGGCGACCGCCGACGTGCTACCGAACCCCGCCGGCACCGCGCCCGGGTTCACCCTCGCCCTCGGCGGCGCGCGGCTGTTCTTCACGCCCGGCGTCCCCACCGAGATGAAGCGCATGTTCGAGGAGCAGATCCTCCCGCGCATCGCCCAGCAGGCGCCGTCCGACACCGCGCAGAACCACCTGCTCACCTTCGGGCAGACCGAGTCGCGCGTGGGCGAGCTGCTGGGCGGCGTCGAGGAGGCGTTCCCCGGCGTCACCCTGGGGTACCGCGCGCACTTCCCGCAGATCGAGGTGAAGGTGTTCGCCCGAGGCAAGAGCAAGGCCGAGGCGCAGACCCTGGCCGACGCGGCCGCCGCCGAGGTCAAGCACCGCCTCGGCGACATCGTGTTCGGCGAGTCGCGCGACGACTCGTTCGGCGCCGCCGTCGGGCGTGCGCTGCGGGCCAAGGGCCTCACCCTCGCCGTCGCGGAGTCGTGCACCGGGGGCCTCGTCGGCCACCTCCTCACGGTCGTCCCCGGCTCCAGCGACTACCTGCTGCTCGACGCGGTCACCTACGCCAACGCCGCCAAGACCGCGGTCCTCGGCGTCGATCCCGAGCTGATCCGGGGGCACGGCGCCGTGAGCGCGGAGTGCGCCCAGGCGATGGCCGAGGGCGTGCGTCGCCTGGTCGACGCCGACATCGGCCTGTCGATCACGGGGATCGCGGGGCCCACCGGAGGCAGCGACCACAAGCCGGTGGGGCTCGTCTACCTCGGGATCGCGACGCGCTCGGGCCCGAGCGTCGTCAAGGAGCGCAAGCTCTCGGGCGACCGGGGCCGCATCCAGACCATGGCCGCCTACCTCTCCCTCAAGCTGGCGCTGGACTTCGCTCGCTCGACGGGCGAGACCTCGGGGCGCGAGGGGTAGGAATGCCGGAGGACGAATTCGATCCCACGGACGGCAGCGACGGCGCCGACACCGACGACGGGGATGGCGACGAGCGCGACGGAGAGACCTGGGCGCCCACGCAGGAAGAGGCGCACGAGAGCGCCACGACCGACGCGATCACCGACGTCGACGAGGACCCGATCGAGCCCACGCCTTCGCGCTCGCTCGACGACTGGACGGAGCGTGCGTCGTTCGCCGACGACGTCTACCTCGACGCCGACCCGCAGGCGCTCGATCATGCGGCGGGCATGCCCGACGGCCTCGTCGGCGGTCAGCCGGAGAACGAGGCCGGCGCCCCCGACGAGCCCAGGGTCGACGTCGCCCGGCGCCACTTGCGGGGTCTGCTCGAGGCACTCCTCTTCGTCTCCGATCGCCCGATGAAGGCGGCCGATCTCGCCGAGGTGGCCCGGGCCGAGACCAAGGAGGTGCGCAGCATCCTCGAGGAGCTCGCCGAGGTGTACCGGGCCGAGAGCCGCGGCTTCCAGCTCGACGAGATGGCCGCGGGGTTCCAGCTCCGCACGTCGGCGGCGTTCGCGCCGTTCGTGCGCGAGCTCACGGCGCAGAAGCCGGTGCGCCTCTCGCGCGCGCAGGTGGAGACGCTGGCCATCGTCGCCTACCGGCAGCCGGTCACGCGCCCCGAGATCGAGGACATCCGCGGCGTCGACGTGGGCGCCGTGATGAAGCTCCTGCTCGACCGCGATCTCGTCCGGGTGCTCGGCAAGAAGGACGAGCCCGGGCGCCCTCTGATCTACGGCACGACGGGCTACTTCCTCACCTTCTTCGGGCTCAAGTCGCTGCGCGACCTGCCGACGCTGCGCGAGTTCACCGAGCTCACCGACGAGTCCAAGGAGACCTTCGAGCGCGAGATCGGCGAGGTCCTGCCCGAGGTGCGCGAGGCGCCGAACGTGGTCGGCGACACCTCGGTGGCCGGCTTCGACGTCGATCCGGACGATCCGAACGCGGGTCTCGTGGAGTCGCAGCACCCGGCCGAAGGCGCGACGGCCGACGAGGTCCGCGCCGAAGAGGGGGTGGCCGCGGAGGCCGTCGAGGGCGAGGAGAGCCGAGCGGCGGACCCGCGCGTCGAGGAAGCGGCGCCGGTCGCGGACGAGCGCGCCAGAGATTCGGCCGAACCCGGGCCGATCGCGTCGGTCCCCGACGAAGGCGACGACGAAGACGAAGACGACGACGACGACGACGAAGACGACGACGACGACGACGAAGACGACGAAGACGAAGACGAAGACGACGACGAGGACGACGATGGCGACGGCAAAGACCCCCAAGGCGGACCCGAAGAAGGCACCAGCAGCGACGGTGCGCCGGAAAGCCCTGCCCAAGGCGGCGACGAAGGCAGCCCCGAAGGTGAAGGCGGCCCCGAAGGTGAAGGTGGCGCCTAGGCCGAAGGTCGCGATCGACGTGCCCGCGACGCTCGCGAAGCTCGAGGTCACCTACCCCGACGCCCACTGCGAGCTCGATCACGCGGACGCCTTCCAGCTCCTCGTCGCGACCGTGCTGTCCGCGCAGTCGACCGACGTCGGCGTCAACAAGGCCACCCCGGCCCTGTTCGCGGCCTACCCCGACGCGCGCGCGCTCGCGGCGGCCGACGGCGAGGACGTGGAGCGACTCGTCGGCACGCTCGGCATGTTCCGCCAGAAGGCCAAGCGCATCGTCGAGCTCTCGAAGCTCCTCGTCGAGCGGCACGGCGGCGAGGTGCCCGGTCGCCTCGAGGACCTCGTCGTGCTGCCCGGCGTCGGCCGCAAGACCGCCAACGTGGTGCTGGGCGTCTGGTTCAAGGCCCCCGAGGGCGTCGTGGTCGACACCCACGTGCAGCGCCTCGCGCAACGCCTCGCCTGGACCAGGCACACCGAGCCGGAGGAGATCGAGCAGGACCTGATGAAGAAGGTCCCCCGCGAGAAGTGGGACGCCGTCTCGCACCTCCTCATCTGGCACGGGCGGCGCCGCTGCGGCGCCCAGCGCCCCGACTGCAAGGAGTGCCCGATCCGCGACCTGTGCCCCTCGGCCGACCGCGCCGAGAACGTCGGCCGCAAGCAACGCTGAGCGGCGGCCCCGGTGCGCGCCTACGTCCAGTACAAGGCCGGTCAGCCGGTCAACCTCAACGCCTTCGTCGCAGAGGACGGGTTTCGCCAGCTCGGCCTCGAGGTCGAACCCTTCGAGGCTCCCAGTCTCGAGACCTTACCGCTCACCGCCGACACCCTGGTCCAGGGATACGTCGGTGTCGTGCAACGCGCACTCGAGCGCCTCGGCGTAGAGCCCCCCTTCGTACCGGACTTCCCCGATCCCTTGCTCGCCTTCACGGGCCGCCGGATACGGCGCTCCACGCTGGGAGAGGTGCGAGGGGACGATCGCCCCGTCTTCGTGAAGCCCTACCGCGACCAGAAGGCCTTCACCGGCTATGTCCGCGGCCGCGACGTCCAGGACCTCGCGCGCAGCGCCCACCTGTCGGACGAGTTTCCCGTCTGGACGTCGGAAGTCGTCACGTTCGTCAGCGAGTGGCGCTGCTTCGTGCTCCGCGGCGTATGCATCGGCGTTCGCCCGTACGTCCAGGACCATCGCACGCCGGTACCGGACCTCTCGCTGGTCGAGGCCTGCATCGACGCCTACGGCGCAGCGGCACCCGCTGGCTACAGCATCGATCTGGGCCGCACCGCGGATGGCCGCACGTTGCTGGTCGAGGTGAACGACGGGTACTCGCTCGCCGCCTATGGGCTACCCGCCGTGCCCTACGCGCAGCTCCTCGAAGCCCGCTGGACCGAAATGGCGACCGGATAGCCACGTCTCGCCCCGGGTGCCGCCGCGGGCTCGAACCGTCCCCCATCTCCCTAGACCGGACCCCCCCAGTGTGTGGGAGGCCTTGACGCGACCACAGTCCATATTATGCTTATTCAAGATGGCCCGAGCGCAGCGGCAGCAGCAGCAGCAGCTCACCCTTGCACGAACGGGCGGCTGGGGTGGTCGGCGCGCAGGCGCCGGGCGCAAGCGAATCGCTCCTCGCCCGATGGTGCCGCACGTCGCGCGTCCGAAGCACGCGGCGTCCGTTCCAGTCCACTTGACCTGGCGCATCGTCGCAGGCGTTCGCTCGCTCCGCTCGGCCGACGTCTTCCCGTGCGTCGTGGCCGCCCTTCGCGACGCGCAGCGTGGCAGCTTTCGCGTCGTCCACTTCTCGGTCCAGGACGACCACCTCCACCTGATCGTCGAGGCGCAACATTCGGCGGCGCTGCGGTCCGGTGTCCAAGGGCTCGGCATCCGCCTCGCGCGCTCGATCAATCGCGCGGTCGGGCGGAGTGGTCGGGTGCTCGGCGACCGCTATCACGCGCGCCCTCTCCGTAGCCCCCGCGAGGTGCGGTTTGCGCTCTCGTACGTGCTGCACAACTTCAAGAAGCACCAGAGGCTCGCCGCGACGCGGCTCGATCCCTGCTCCTCCGCCCCCTGGTTCGACGGCTTTCGCGGCGTGCCGCCCGCGTCGCTCGAGGGCGCGCCGGTCCACGCACCACACACCTGGCTCGCACGTGTCGGCTGGCGTCGCCACGGCCTCGTGTCTCCCGACGAAGCTCCCGCCTGACCGTCCCTCGTCGTCGGTGTAGATCGTGGACATCGACCTCGCCTCCCTGCCCGTGTCGCGCGCGCACCCGGCGCGGCGCATCCACGTCCGCTTTCGCGACGAGGACCTCGAGCTCGCGCCGACGACGATGCAGGACGCCGAGGAGATCACCGCCGCGATCCACGCGAGCCTCCCCGATGGTCGGGCTCCACCCACGCGTCTCGCTCAACCCGTCGGGCCTCGAGGTCGGCTACTGGGCGCCGACGCCGCACGCCGGCCGCGGCTACACGGCGTTCGCCGTGCAGTGCCTCGTGTTGTACGCGTTCGACAAGCTCGCCGCGACGCGCGTCCAGGTCATGTGCGACGAGGCCAACACGGCCAGCCGGCGCGTGATCGAGAAGTGCGGCTTCGCCTTCGAGGGCGTGCTCCGCAACCTCCCCGCCACCCCCGAGCTCGCGGCAGCGGGCTACGAGCTCACCGGGCGCTTTCCGATGTACGCGCTGTTCCCCGACACCTTCGGCGCATTGCCGTGGGTCGAGGCGGTGCGCGCGGGCATGCGCTACGAGAACCTCGCGGGCCACCCGGTCGAGTGACATGCGACGCCCGCCGGTCACGTCCCGCTCCTCGCCATCCTGCTCGTCCTCGTGGGATCCTCAGTCTGTCGGACCTGGATGCGATCCACGAAGCGGTGTTCCGACCGACCCGCTCGACCTGCGGACCACCGAGTCATCCCCACCTCTCCGCACATCGGCGGCGCCCGATGCGGTCCGCACCACCGCTGTCGACTGGTACGATCGCTCGATGCGACGCGCGGCTCTCCTCGGCGCTCTCCTGCTCGTCGCCTGCGGCGCCTCCGACGATGCGCCGCTCGCGCAGCAGTCGCAAGCCTGG
>JAEUKC010000241.1:0-16897 GCA_016794445.1 Myxococcales bacterium | reverse complement strand
CGGACGAGGGCCGCTCGACGACCTCGCCCGCCGCGATCTGGTCCCGGAGCGCCGCCGGGAGGACCCGAATCCTGCTCATCCCTCGTCGTCCTCGGGAGGCGGGAGCGGCGCGGGTTCGCGCGGCGCGAGCTCGGTGGCCACGGCCTTTCGACCGAGCGCCATGGCGAGCGCCGAGAAGAACGCGACCTCGGCGAAGAAGCGCAGCGCGATGCCTACGCGACCCGCGGCCCGCGCGGTCTGGGTGAACGCCTCGCGGGTCATGTCTGGAGGCAGCTTGTCGAGCTGTCTCGCGCGGAGGAGCGCGAGCTGCTCCACGAGGAACGCGCGCTCGGGTCCGGAGACGGCGAAGTCGAGGGCGGACAGCAACGAGACCACGACGCAGGCCTGGCGCAGGAGCGAGAGCCCTCCTGGGCGGCGCGCGAGCGTGCGCGCCGCGCCGAGGACCAGCACCGCCGAGACGAGCAACCAGGCGATGGAGAGCGGGAGGCGGGTGGATCGGAACTTCGTGCGCGCGGCGACCGCGATGTCCTCGAAGGTGGTCGGGTTCGGGCTCGAGGGCGCGAGCGCCTGCGGGGTGCGGTAGTAGGCGAGGCTCCCGCAGGAAGCATAGCCACCGCCGAAGCCGACGACCCACGCGAGCACGAGCGCCGCGCGGAGGAGCCAGCGAGAGCGCGGCCGGAGGGGCGCGGGCGAACCCATGGGCTCCCGATCGATCGCTCGTGGCTCCATCTGGGGTCGGGCTTACCACGGGACGCCAGCGACTCGAAGCGATCCCACGAACGCGTCGACGCCGCGAACGGAGGTCCGTCGCGGCGTCGGGAGGCGGAGGGCCGCCCTGGTCTACGAGTCCTGGTCTAGAAGTACAGCGTGAGGCCGCCGTTGAAGAGCGCGCCACCGGAGGTGTTGGTGGTGCGGCCGTCCTTGGCGCGGAACTCGGGGTTGTACTTGGCGGCGTCGTCGGTGCGGCCGCGGACGAAGCCACGGACGTCGAAGTTGAGCGCGACCTTGGGGGCGATGCGGAGCTCGAGACCACCGCCGAAGAGACCGCCGAAGTAGGAATAGCGGTCGTCGACGGCGTAGCCCTGGGTGGTCACGGTCTCGACGCGGGCCGTGCTGAAGCCGATGCCGCCGAGCAGGTAGACCTGCACCTTGGACCGCGGGTTCAGGTAGAGGAGGCCCGCGATGGTGAACGGCACCTCGCTCCGCTTGAAGCCGTTGGCGTCGGTCCCGCCGATGACGTCGAGCCCGAGGTCGAGCGCGAAGCGCGGGGTGGGCCGGAAGCGGATGGCCGCACCGACACCGCCCGCAGCGGCGCTGCTGGTCATGTTCTCGTTGGAGCCGAACGCGGCGCCGGTGAGGTGGAAGTTGATGCCGACCTCACTCCGGTAGACCTGGCGCGGCGGCGGAGGGGGCGGAGGGGGGTAGTAGACGGGCTGCGGCTGGACCACCGGGGGCGGCGGCGCAGGGGCCGGGGTGTAGACGACCACCGGCGGCGGCGCGGGCGCGGGGGTGACGGGCGGCGGGGGATTGCCCGGGACGCCGATCTTGATCTCGCCTTCTGCGCAGAACCACGCGTCGGGCGGGCACTTCGGCTCGTCCGCGGAGGCGACTGCGGCGAGCGCCGTGACCGCGAGCGCGGCCCCGACGGAGGCGAAGCGACGAACCGAGTGGGAGCTGGAGGTACGGGTGGTCATCGTGACTCCTTGCCGCAAGTGCGGCGGACGCCTCGGGAGAGAGCAATCTTGATGCCGAATGCCCTCCAAGTCCAGATCCGCACGTTTTCGCGCCGTGACTCCCTGGAAGTGAGGCGTGCTGTCCGCCCCCGGTGTGACCGCCGGTTCTCGGGTGGGCGTGAAACGAAACGCTCCCACCTCGGAGCCAGGATGGTACCGTCGCCTCGAAAACGCCGCAGAGGCGGCCGAAACCCGACGGAGAGCGCATGCCCGAACAGGAGATCCGGAACTCGATGGACTGCAGCGTCGACGCGTACTGGAAGTGCGTCTTCGACGAGGAGTACAACCGGCGGCTGTATCTCGAGGCCCTCAAGTTCCGGGAGTTCAAGCTCCTGAGCCAGACCGACGGCGCCAACGGGTCGCGGTCGCGCAAAGTCTACCTGAACCCTCCCGCGGCCGACCTGCCCGGACCGGTGGCCAAGGTGGTCGGCGACCTCTCCTGGACGGAAGAGGGCACCTGGGACCCGAAGACGGGCCGCTACAAGTTCAAGGTCACGCCGGCTTCGCTCCCCGACAAGACCCGCATCGACGGCGAGATTTGGTGCGAGGCGCGCGGTGACAACCGCTGCGACCGCATCGCCAAGGCCTTCGTCGAGGTGAAGGTCTTCATGGTCGGCGGCATCGTCGAGAAGCGCATCATCGACGACATGAAGAAGAGCTACGACGCCGCCGCCAAGTTCACCAACCAGTGGGTCAAGGAGAAGGGCTGGTAGGCCCCTCGAACACGTCGGCGGGGAGGAGCGCCGCGGGGACGCGCTCGATCCAGCGGTGCAGCTGGTCGAGCGGGGCCTCGTCGATCCGCCGCTCGAGCTCCGCGTTCGGCGCGAAGCCCCGCACCCGCAAGAGGTTGGCGAGAATCCGCCGGGTGGCGTGGAGTTCGCCCTCGGCCAATCCCTCGGCTCTGCCCTCGACTCTGCCCTCGACTCTGCCCTCGACTCTGCCCTTGGCTTCGCCTTCGGCGAGGCCGCGCCGGTGCCCCTCGTCGACACCGGCTTCGAGGAGGTCCAGGTAGATCACGGGTTCGACGTGGGCGCGTTGCATGGCGTCTCTCATGGCAGTGTACCTCCCAGCGGTCATGGCGACGACCATCGCGACGGCCAGGCGACTGTCCGGCCGGCCTTCGCCCACGAGCTGACGAACGACCTCGTCGCAGAGGCGCTCCTCTTCGAGGCCGTCCAGCGCAGCACCGGCGGCGAACACGGCGTGGCCGCTTGCGAGCAGCGCACGGGCCGAGAGCTCGGCCACGACCACGTGGTGGACGCGGATCACGATCTCGCTGCGGCGGACGATGGACTTGCGCTCGGTGGCCGAGGGCCGCCGCAGCCAGAGGGCGACGGTGCGCACTCGCCGCGTCGGATGCCGCACGGCGAGGAGCAGGTGGTAGCGGAACAGGCGATCGAGGAACTGCGCGTCCCGGTATCCCTGCCACTCGACGTGCAGGATCTCCTCGGCGACGCGGACGACCCAGTCGGCGACGAGTGCCGGCGAGACCAGGTGGGCGTCGAGGAAGTCCAGTGGCTCCACATGGTGATCGGGCAGGTCGAGCCGAACGTGCCGGCGGAGCAACGAGACGATCTCGTCCGGCGCGTCGCGCGCGTAGGCCTGCAGTGCGAGGTCCGTCTTCGCCACGGACCGCCGAGAGCAGTCCGCGTGCCGGCTTTTCGAGACGCGAAAACCGGCGCAGAACGACGACTCCAGCCTCGCTCGTGGCGGCGACCGCCGGCGGCCGCCGGCGGCAGCGGTTGAAAGATGCGCGCGAGTCGCTACGTTGTCCCCGTCTCGACCGACGGGGTTCCGTCGGAAGGTCCCTCAGTGAGGGGGCGCTCCGGTTTCGACGGGGGTGTCTAGCTCTTGGTGGCGTGCATGAGGTCCTGCATCCTCACGAAACCTGCAGGACGTACAAATGCGAACGACAACGCATACGCGCTCGCGGCCTAAGAAACCGTAACGCCGTCCGAGGGTGAAGCCCGGCGATGCTTCCCCGAGGGCGTGACCGAATCGCCTGGCCAATCCCCTCACCGCGCGGGGTGCGGCGAGATGCAGTGCGGAGTAGGTGGTCGGGAAGGTTGTCGATGGCCGTCCCGCTCGCCGAATCAACACATCGACTACGCACGTAGAGGCCGGAGTGAAGCGCTTTCGGACGCGGGTTCGACTCCCGCCGCCTCCACCATTTTTGGGTGCTGAAGCACCATACCTTCCGGCGCTCGTCTGCACGGACGGACTTGCGTCCGTCCGTGAGCGACTCCCGCAGCCTCCACCATCTTTGGGTGCTGAAGCACCGAACCGTGCGACCAGCCAACTCCGGGCACGCGCTGGAGCAACCTTCGCGTTTGCGCGCGCGCAAACCATGTGAATCCGAGCGCGGCGCGAGCGGTTCCGCGCTTGAACAAGGCTCCTCGCGCGATCACTCTGCCGTCCATGGCCAAGCCGTATCGCCTCAACGTCTTCGAACCCGGCAGCGACGAGGACATGTGCATCACCTTCCAGAGCGACACACCGTTCGGCGCGATCGCGCGCGGCGATGTCTTGAGCCGTGCCGCGTGGCCCGAGCCCGCGTTCAGCGGTGAGGAGGCGCTGCGCGTGATCCAGGTGGAGCACGATCTCCGCGAGCACGTCGGAGAGCCGGTCCACACTGTCAACGTGTACACCGAGGCCGTGCCCAACACCCCGCTCGTGCGCGGCGTCCATCGCGTGAGCGAGCGACCGTGAACATGCTCGCCCCCTGCCCTCGCTGTCGCCGCCACGTGAAGCGGCCCTCGGCCACCTGCCCGTTCTGCGGGGAGCGTGACCTCGCCGTCGTGCCCGTACCGCGCGGGCTCCAGGTGCGGCGCGTCGCCGGCGCGCTCGCGATCGGCGCGACGCTCGCGGCCTGCAGCACGACCGCCGACGACAGATGCGTCCGCGACCAGGGTGGCGTGGTCGCGGAGTACGGCGCGCCGCCGCGCTGCGGAGATCCGGACGTCGATGCGGGCGGCGACGCCGACGCCAGCGATGGTCGCGTGGATGGCGCGAGCGACACACTCACCGATGCGGACGCGACGGACGCGACCGCCGACGGCTGATCAGAGCTCCTCTTTGTACTCGCCCACGTCCGCGTAGGTGGCCTTCAGCGCCGTCAGCTGCGCCGCCGCCGTCGTGGAGCACGAGAGCGTCTCCTCGAGCACCGCCGACGTGGCCGCGTCGATCACCTTCCAGCCCTTCTCCGGCGCGAGCTGGCCCGGCTTGCAGCCGTCCTGCGACAGCGTCGAGATGAGCGGGTTCACGGTGATGCCGTTGTCCACCGCGATCTGCAGGATGCCCTTGCCACCCTTCTGGATCGCGCAGAGATCGCTGAACGCGAGGTGCCCCGCGTTCGCGAGGCCGACCAGGCGCTTCTTCTTCGGCGAGCTGTCGAAGCCGCCCTGCTGGCCGCTGTAGCGCGCGACGCCGTCGTCCTGTCCACCGAGGATGAGGGTCGACACCAGCGTCGAGCCCGCGGTCACGCCGCGCGCGGCCAGCGGGATCAACACCTTCGCGCGCCCGCCGAGCCCCGACAGCGCGCCGCCGCCGGCGCTGGCCGGCGAGGATGTCCTGCAGGCCGATGCCGGGGTGATCGGCCGCGACGACCACGAACCCGCGACTCGCCCAGTGCGTCGCCTGCGAGGCGCTCTGCGTGCGGAACGCCGCCGTGCCGTGGATGAAGAGCACGAGCGGGTACGGCCCGTGGGCCGTGTCCATCGGCAGGTCGGCGTAGCAGTCGCACGCCTGCAGCGGGTTGTCGGCGTCGGGGATCTTCGCGGCGTCGGCGGGCGGCAGGTGCTTGCGGATGTCGTACTGCAGCTTCGTCTTGCCGGCGTCGCTGCCGACGACCGCGGGGTACCAGACCTCCGTCACGAGGCCAGCGAGCGTGACCGTCTTCGCCCCGACGGGCCACGGGCCACGCTGCGACGTGTCCGTGGGCACCGCGAGCAGCTTGCTGCCGTCGCAGGTGATCTCCGACGACGACGGTGCGTCGCTCGTGTCCGTGGTGCCGAGGTCCGCGCCCGTGTCGGCCACGTCCGTCGGCGTCGTGCTCCCGCCACACGCGCCGAGCCACGTCACGGTGATCGCCAGGATGGTCGACTTGCTGTCCATGCGCGCCTCCTGCCCCCCAGAGGGCAGGTTTTCTCTACACCAATGTTACGAATGCGAAAGTTTCGGTCCGTCACCGTCGCATCGTTCCTCGGGCGCACGCCTGAGCTTTTGCGGGTGATTGCTTGATCGCAAGCCATGCTCGTTCCGTCCTGCCCGTAGATCGCGTATTTTCCCTTCGTGCGCGCCGCTCTTCCGCTCTTGTGCCTCAGCCTGTGCTTCGTCGGGACGACCACGCCACCGCCCGACGATGCCGAGCGGGTGCTCGCGACGATCGAGCGGGCCCTCCCGTTCGCCGGTCACGTCGGCGCGGGCCTCGCGCTCGAGAAGACGACGGCTGGTTACCGACCGACGAACTCGAGCGGGCTCACCGCGACGTTGCCGCTGGACGCGCACGCGCCCGCCCACCTCGCGATCGAGGGCCGTCCGCGCTTCTGGGTCGACCTCGCGGCGGTCGACCTGAACGCGTGCCCGGCTACGGTCGTCGCGGGCGCCGTCGTGTTCCAGGACGCGGCGCTCGACACCGACGTGGTCTGGGTCGGCGAGGCGAAGGTGGCCGAGGAGCTCCGCGTGCTGCGCACGGCGCGGGCGCCGAAGACGGCGCGCTACCACGTCGCCCACGGGCCCGAGGTCGCGGCGGTCCGCGTGAAGGAGAGCGCGTCCGAGCCCATCGTCGAGGTCGTCGATCACGCAGGCGAGGTCCGCCTCGCGAGCGCGCCGCTGTTCGCCGTCGACGCGCGGGGCGTGCGCCGCGCGGTGCACGCGAGGATCGACGTGGTCGGCGGCGAGACGTTCCTCGCGACCGAGCTCGACACCGACGGCCTCGCCTACCCCATCGTGGTGGACCCGGCGTGGTCGACGGTGGCGCCGATGGCGACCGCGCGCGCGCAGCACACCGCCACTCCCCTGCCCGGCGACCTCGTCCTGGTCGCGGGCGGCGTCGACGCGAGCGGCGCGTACCTCTCCACCGCCGAGGTGTTCGACCCCAAGACCAAGACCTGGACGGCGACGGCCCCGCTGAGCGTCAAGCGCGCGCAGCACACCGCCACGCTCCTCTCCGGGGGTCGCGTGCTCGTGCTCGGCGGCACCAGCAACGGCTCGACCGCGCTCTCGACGGGACAGATCTACGACGCGGGCACCAAGACCTGGAGCGCCGTGGCCCCGATGAGCGAGGTGCGCACGCACCACACGGCGACGCTGCTCCCGGGCGACAAGGTGCTGGTCACCGGTGGCAGCGACTTCGGGCCGGGCACCGAGTCCTCGGCCGCCGAGATCTACGACGTCGCCACCAACAAGTGGACCGCGGCCGGCACCATGGCCATCGGCCGGCAGGAGCACGCGGCCACCGCGCTCGCCGGCAGGGTGCTCGTGACCGGGGGTCGACGCGGCGGCGGCGTCCACCACTCGAGCGCCGATCTGTTCGACGTCGCGACGGGCACCTGGTCCGCGACCGGCGCGATGAGCCTCCCGCGCTCGGCGCACGCCCAGGCGCTCCTCTCCGGCGACCGCGTGCTCGTCACCGGCGGGCGCGGGATGGACAAGTACGGCAGCCTCCAGACCTACACGCAGGCCGAGCTCTGGGACCCGACGAGCAAGGCGTGGAAGGCCACCTCGGCGCCCATGGCGCTCCAGCGCCACAGCCACACCGCCGTGCCGCTGCCGCTCGATCGCGTGCTGGTGGTCGGCGGGCCCGGCGCGGCAAACGTCGAGCTCTACCTGCCGACCTCCAATCGGTTCGTCACCTTCCCGACCCTCGCGGTCGACCGCGCCGCGCCCGCGGTCGCCCAGCTCTCGACCCTGGATCTGCTGGTCACGGGCGGGAGCGCCACCGCGGCCCTGGCGAGCGCGGAGCTGCTGACGCTCGGCGCGCTCGGCACGGGGTGCACCGACGGCCTCACGGAGTGCGCCTCAGGCCTCTGCGTCGACGGCGTCTGCTGCAACGCCGCGTGCGATGGTCAGTGCGAGGCCTGCGATCTGCCGACGAGCAAGGGCACGTGCACCCCGGTCGTCGGCGCGCCGCACGGGGCTCGGACCACGTGCAGCGACGGCGCCGGCTCGACCTGTCAGGCGAAGCACTGCGACGGCGTCGATCGCAAGGCGTGCGCCGCGTTCGCCGACACGACGACGCTCTGTGCGGCGGCGATCTGCGCCGACGGGGCCGCCAAGCCGGAAGCGCGCTGCGACGGCAAGGGGGCCTGCCCCGCGGTGACGGCCACCTCCTGCGCGCCATACGCGTGCGGCGGGCCGGTGTGCAAGACCAAGTGCGCGGCCGACGCCGACTGCGCGGGCTCGAACGTCTGCGACACCAAGACCGGCGCGTGCGTGCTCGCCACCGCGACCTGCACGGCCGACGGCCTCGCTTCGCAGCCGTTGGATCGCTCCAAGCCCACCAAGAACTGCGCGCCGTATCGCTGCAACGCCAAGACCGGCAACTGCTTCGACCAGTGCACCGACAGCAACGCGTGCGCGTCCGGCGCCGCCTGCGACACCGCCACCGGCACCTGCGTCGGCGCCGCGGCCGCCGACGACGGGGGGTGCGCCCTCGCGCCGCGGTCGGTCCGCGCGACCTTCGGCCTCGCCGCGCTCGCCCTCGCCGCCCTTGGGCTCGCCGCGCGCCGCCGTCGTCGTCCCTGAGCCGTTCGCTTCCTGGAGCCCCATGCCGATCTCGCCGCCGAAGCTCGCCGCGTCCTTCGTCCTCGCCCTCCTCGGCTGCTCGTCGAGCGCCGCGGACCCTCCCGTCGCGCGCACCGCGACGGCCGCGGAGACCCTCGCCCACCTCGCGCGGTTCCCCGAGTTCGCGGGCCACCTCGGGGCCGGGGGGGCGCTCGAGGCGTCGGCGCGGGGGTTCTGTCTCCCGAAGGCGAGCGCGCTCGGGTCGTGGACGGTGCTCGGCGGCGACGGGCTCGACGTCACGCTGCCCAGGGCCGCGGGCGCGCCGACGCGCATCGCGCGGGCCGACGACGCCGACGCGTGGATCGAGCTCACCACCGAGGGGCAGCGACCGAGTACGCCCGAGGTGCACGGCGCCGCGCTCGTCCTGCGAGACGTCGCAGTGGCCACCGATCTGGTGCAGGTGATCGAGCCCTCGCGCTTCGAGGAGATCCGCCTCCTGCGCGCGGCCGGCGCCGAGCACGTCACGCGCTACCGCGTGCGGCGAGGCCCGGCGATCACCGCGTTGCGCGTCGTCGACGGGCGCATCGAGGCGCTCGGCGCGGACGGCCGCGTGCGCCTCGCGAGCGCGCCGAGCTTCGCGGTGGACGACCACGGCACCCGTCGGGCGCTCGACGCGCGGCTGTCCGCCGACGGGACGAGCCTGTCGCTCACGCTCGACCCGACGGGCCTCGCGTACCCCATCGCGGTCGATCCGCTCTGGACCGCGACCCCCGATCTCCTGACCCCCCGCTACAAGCACGGCGGCGCGCCGCTACCGGACGGGCGCGCGATGATCGCCGGCGGGATGCGCGCGAGCGCCTACGTCTCGATGCTCGACACCACGGCGGCCTTCGACCCCAAGACGAAGACCTGGACGGCGCTCGCCAAGATGCCCTCGCAGGCGGAGTCGTTCGCGTTCACCGTGCTGTCGAGCGGCAAGCTCCTCGTGACCGGCGGCAACTTCACCACCACCTCGCTGCCGTTCCGCGGCGCCTCCGTGTACGACCCCGCGACCGACAGCTGGTCGAGCGCGGGCACGTACAGCGGCTCGCCGTACCAGGCGGGCGTCGTCGCGGCCCTGTCCGGCGATCGCGCCCTCGCGGTCAGCCAGCCCGACGCGCTGCTCTGGTCGCTCTCCACGGCGAGCTTCGCTGCGGCGGGGACGACCCTCGTGACCCACGACGGGCACACGGCCACCACCGTCGCCGGCGACCGCGTCCTCGTCGCCGGCAGCAGCACGTCGAAGGAGACCGACCTCTGGGACCCGACCAGCAAGACGTTCAGCAACGGCGGCACCATGCTCGCCCCGCGCGCGAACCACACGGCGACCCTCCTGCCCTCCGGGCGGGTGCTGTTCGTCGGCGGCACGGGGCTCTCGACCGCCGAGCTCTACGACCCCGCGACCAAGAAGTTCAGCGCCGCGGGCACCCTTTCGACGGTGCGCACGCAGCACACCGCGACCCTCCTCGGCGGGGAGCGTCTGCTCGTGACCGGTGGCACCGACGGCAGCGGGGCCACGCTCTCGACGACGGAGATCTGGGACGGGGCCAGCAACACCTGGTCGCTCGCGGCGCCGATGTCCAAGCCGCGCGTCCAGCACTCCGCGACGGCGCTCTCCGGGTCGCGGGTCGTGGTGGCGGGCGGCTGGGACGGCACGGGCACGCTCTCCACCGCCGAGGTGTTCGAGCCGTACGCCAAGGCCGCCGCCTGCACCAAGAACACCGATTGCGTCACGGGCTTCTGCGCCGACGGGGTGTGCTGCGACACCGCGTGCACGGGCCAGTGCGAGGCGTGCGACGCCGCCGGGAGCGTCGGCACGTGCACGGCCGTGACCGGCGCGCCGCACGGGGCGAGGACGGCCTGCGTGGCCGCGGGGACCGGCGTCTGCGCGCGCGCGTGCGACGGCAAGGACCGCACGCAGTGCAACTTCGGCGGCAAGACCGTGGAGTGCTCGGCCGCGACGTGCGCCGCGGGCACGGCCACGGCCGCGAGCACCTGCGACGGCGCCGGCAACTGCCCGACGCCGACCAAGACCGACTGCGCGCCCTACGCGTGCGGCGGCACGGCCTGCAAGACCTCGTGCGTTGGCGACGCCGACTGCGGGGGGGCCAACGTGTGCGACACCAAGACCGGCAAGTGCGTCGTAGCGGTCGCGGCGAAGTGCTCGGCGGACGGTCTCTCCTCGATCCCGACCGACACGAGCAAGCCGCCGGTGGGCTGCGCGCCGTACGTGTGCGACCCGAGCACCGGCCAGTGCGCCCCGCGCTGCGCCTCGTCGCGCGACTGCGCGAGCGGGCACGCGTGCGACGTCCCCTCGGGCGAGTGCAAGCCCCTCGCGACCGACGCGCCGACGGACTCGGGAGGTGGGTGTGCCTACGGCGCGGCCCCGTCGCCGCGGGCCTCGGTGCTCGGCCTCGCGCTCGTCGGCCTCGCGAGCCGCCGTCGCCGGCGCTGACTCACGGGGTCTTCATGCAGTCCTCGATGCTGCGGAAACACAGCGGATCGCTGTCGACGCAGCGCACGAACGCGCTCTTCTCGAGCGAGGTCCAGGCCGCCTCGTGGGCATGGCAGTAGGCCGCGCACCCGACGAAGCCGGCGTCGCCCGCGAGGAACGGCTCGCACCAGCCTTCGGACTTGGCCTTGGCCGGACGGGAGGCGCAGATCACGGCGCAGATGTCGCGGGCGTCGAACCCGCCGTCGGTGCTGGTGACCCCGGTGTCGACCGAGATGTCGCTCGTGGTGTCGGAGGTCGCATCGGTCGCGGGGTCGACGACGACGCTGGCGCCACAGGCCGTGACGCCCAGGCAGCCGCAGAGGAGGAGGGTGCGCATGGCGACGATGTTCGCCCGAACCTCGGCGTGAGGCTACGCTCGAGCACCATGGACCTGCGCGCGCCGCTGCTGAGCCTCGCCCTGCTCGTCGCGAGCGCCGGCGCGGTGTTGCACGCGCCATTGGTGCACGCCGACGCCGACGGCGAGATCACGGTGGTCCTCAAGACCGGCGTGGTGGTGCGCGGCACGCTGATCGAACGCGTGCCGGGCGAACACGTGCTCCTGCGGCTCGCGACGGGCGAGACCCGCAAGATCCGCTGGTCCGAGATCGCGAGCGACAGCTACGGCAAGGCCCCCGAACCGACGACGCCCGCTCCGACCCCGACCCTGACGCCGACCGCGACGCCAGTGCCGACGCCCGCTCCGACGGCGGCGCCGACCGCCACGGCGCCGACCTACGCCCCCTACCCCGCTCCCCCGACGGGCGGCGCGCTCGTGCACGTCGAGGCCAAGCCCGGCGTGCTGCTGGAGCGCTTCGTCGTCTACGGGACCACCACGCGCTGGGAGCCGGTCTGCGCGGCGCCCTGCGATCGACCCATGGCCCCGGGGACCTACCGGGTGAACGGCAAGGGCATGCGCAGCTCGCCCGAGTTCGCCGTCGGGACGCAGCCGGTCCACGTGCGCGCGCAGCTCGGCAGCCTCGCCGGCATGATCACCGGCATCTCGCTCGCCGGGCTCGGAGGCCTGTGCTTGCTCACGGGCGGCCTCGCCGCGCTGACCTTCGACGACGAGCCCCGCTACCCCGGTGACACCGGGTCCTCGGCTGGCAAGACGGCGTTCACGACCTTCGCCGTGATCGGCGGCATCATGCTCGCGGTCGGCCTGCCCCTGTGGCTCCTCAACGGACGCAGCGTCGAGGTCGACGGCCGCGAGGTGGCGCTGCGGCTGGACGACAAGGGCCTCGTGCGCCTCACCCCGCGCGGCCTCGTTTTCTGAGCTCAGGGGCACGCGGGCACGAGATCCAACCCCGCCCAGAACTCGTCGACGAACAGCTGCCACGCCTTGCCGTTGGGCGCGGGCCCGCACTTGAACGCCTTGCCGGGGAGCTTCTGCTTGTCGAGCACCGCGCGGTGCTCGCGAAAGTGGCGCACGGCGAGCTCGGCCGCGTACTCCCAGGGGCCGTTCCCGGGCTGGAACGCGTAGTAGGTGCCGCCCTTCACGATCGTGTCGTGGGGCGCGTACGGGGTGAGGCAGGCGATGTCCTTGCCGCACTTCTTGATCACGTCCTCCTGCACCTTGGCGAGGGCGCTCGAGCTCCACTCGTCGTGCCCGCCGTCGTTCAGGTGGAAGATCTCGTGCACCATCAGCTCGCGCACCGCGACCGCCGAGTGCAGCAGCGAACCCGAGACGTTGTAGGCGTAGCTCCAGTCCTTCGCGAAGCCGTTCGGCGTGGTGCGGTCCACCGACCGGAAGAACCGCAGGGTCAACGCGCGCCAGCGGTAGCCGATCTTCTTGCCCGTCGCGGCTGCCGCGAGGTCGAGCGCCGCGTAGACGCGGTCGAAGTCGCGTGTGCCCTCCTCGACCCACGCGAGGTGCTTGCGGTGCTTGCCGACCGGCAACTCGGGGACGAGCTCGATGATCCCGCGGTAGCCGCCGTCGAACATCTGCCGCGGCTCGAGGCCGGCGACGTCACCGGACTGCGCGTAGAGATCGAGGGCCAGCTTCTGGGCCGCGGCGTCGCCGTCGTAGCGCTGCGTGAGCAGGCAGCGGATGCGGGCCTCGTCGCCGACGGAACTGGCGCAGGCGTTCGTGACCGACGACGGCGTCTTGCCGAGGAACAGCACCTTCTCGGCCTCCGCCGCCGACACCGCGGGGGGCTTCGGCTTCTCCTCCGCAACCGGTTCGTTCGCGACCACCGAAGCGCTCGGTGCAGGGCTCGACGCCACCGCGACCGGCGCCGACGGCTTGGGCGCGGCCCGCTCCGGGGCCGGTCGCGTCGCGCAACCGACCAGCAACGTCACCACCGCCCAGCTCTTCCGCACGCGAATAGGACGCCCGCCGAGGCCAGATGTTCCATGCCGCCTTGATTTCTGTACGATTCCTCGCGTGAGAGCCCGTCCCCTCCTCGCGCTCGTGCTGCTTTCGGCTTGTCAGAAGGACGAGCCCACCGCCCCTCCGATTGACGCCGGTGTGGAGGACACGGGCGCCGAGGACACCAACGTCCCCAAGCCCACGCCCGTCCCCGTCGTGCCGACCCTCATCGGCACCGGGGGTTTCGCCTACCGCTTCGGCAGCGCGTTCGCCGGGGCCACCGCGCCGAACGGGCTGTGCAAGGTGGGCCCCGACACCAAGGGCCCCTGGGGCACGGTCAACTTCCTCCACTACACGGGCTACTGGTACGGCGACGACACGATCCAGGGGTTCTCGCATCTGCACCTCTCGGGCACGGGCGCGACCGACTACGGCGTGTTGACCTTCATGCCGACCGACGCGACGATCACCGCGGCCGGCACCAAGCCCGCGGGCTACGAGTCCAAGTTCGGCAAGCCGAGCGAGACCGGATCGCCGGGCTACTACGCGGTCACCCTCGATCGAGGATCGATCCGCGCCGAGCTCACCGCCACCACCCACGCCGCGCACCACCGCTACACGTGGCCGAAGGCCGCGACCGCGGGCCACGTCGTCGTCGACCTCGACCACCACCTCTCGGGCGGCACCGTGAAGGACGCCGAGGTCACGCTCACGGCGGCGGATCACACGTTCCGCGGCCGGCTGCGCCACGTCGGCGGCATGTCCGGCGGGTTCGGCGGCTACGACGTGTTCTTCTCCGCGCGCGCCAAGAACGCGTGGACCAAGGCCTCGGTGTGGGCCGACGGCGCCGCCCCCGCCGAGGGCACCACGGCCAAGGGCACGGGCGTGGGCCTCGCCTTCGACTTCGATCTCGACGCCGACAAGAACGTCGAGCTGATCGTCGGCATCTCGCTGGTGTCGCAGAAGGGCGCCGACGACAACCTGGCCGCCGAGATCGCGAGCTTCGATTTCGAGGGCACCAAGGGCAAGACCGCCACCGCGTGGAAGGGCCTCCTCGATCGCGTGAAGGTCACCGCGACCGACAAGCTGCAGGCCGACATGATCACGGCCGCGGTCTACCACTCGTTCCTGATGCCCAGCGTGACCGAAGACGTGGACCGCACCTACGTGTTCGGCGGCAAGACCCAGAAGAGCGACGACTTCACCTTCGTCAACGACCTCTCGCTGTGGGACACGTATCGCAACCTGAACCCGCTCTACACCCTCATCGCGCCGACCCGCGCGCGCGACGTCGTGCGCTCGCTGCACGAGATGGCCAAGGTGATCGGGTTCTTCCCCAAGTGGCCGCTCGCGACGGGCGAAGCCGGCACGATGGTCGGCTCGAGCGCCGAGGTGGTGCTCGCCGACGCCTATCTGAAGGGCATCCGCGACTGGGACGCCGCCGGCGCCTACACCCTGATGCGCGCCGCGGCGATGGACGCGACCCCGCCGCCCGGGGGGCGCGGCGGGCGCGATCGCGTCGAGGAGTGGATGAAGTACGGCTACCTGCTCTCGACGCGGGACGGCTCGGTGTCGCGCTCGATCGAGCACGCGCAGGACGACTTCGCGCTCGGCAACTTCGCGAACGCGCTCGGCAAGGCCGACGACGGCAAGGCGCTCCTCGAGCGGAGCAAGGGCTGGCGCAAGCTGTTCGACAAGGAGACCGGGAACCTGTGGCCCAAGGACGCCTCGGGCGCGTTCAGCGGCGACCGCTCGGACGAGACCTTCTTCGGCAAGGGGTACGTCGAGGCCAACGCGGTGCAGACCACCTTCGGCGCGTTCTGGGACGCCGAAGCGTACGTCGATCTGTTCGGTGACCGCGCGAAGGCCGTGGCCAAGCTCGAGGCGCTGTTCGTCAACGGCAAGATCGAGTGGGACGCGCTCGACCTCGGCGACACGCTGCGCTCGGCCGGCATGCGCCCCTACTACTGGGCGGGCAACGAGCCGGACGTGCACGCCGGATACCTCTTCTCGCTCCTCGGTCGGCCCGACCTCGCGCAGAAGTGGCTGCGCTGGGCGGCGGAGGCGTTCTACGGGCCCGGCGCCGACGGCCTCCCCGGCAACGACGACGGTGGCTCGATGTCGGCGTGGTACCTGTTCACCGCGCTCGGGTTCTACCCGATCGCCGGCGGCGACCAGTACGTCATCGGCGTGCCGCTGCTACCGCACGCCGAGCTCGCCGTCGCCGGAGGCACGTTCACCGTCGACGCGGCCGGCGTCTCGAAGGACAAGGCGTACATCCAGTCGGTGACCCTGAACGGCGCGCCGCTCGACAAGCCCACGTTCCGCCACGCCGACCTGAAGGCCGGCGGCAGCCTCGTGTTCACGATGGGCGCCGCGCCGAGCTCCTGGGGTCGGGTGCCGTGAGCTCCTCCACGTCGGCGTCTTCGAGCGCGTCGTCGCCAGCGACCTTCTCGAGGACCACCCGCAGCCGATCGTCCACGATCGACTCGGCCGCGACCCGCACGCGCTCGCGCTGCCCGCGATCGGTCGTCGCGGCCAGGGCCAGCGCGGCGCCCACGCGCTGCTCGGGTGTGGCGGTCGGCGAGACCAGCACGGCGCCGACGTCTTCGATCGACACGCCGCGATAGCCCCTGCCGTCGACCAGCTCGGCGAGGGCCGCGCGCCACGCGTCGAGCGAGCGACCGGCGCGCTCCAGCAACGGAGCAGCGGCGGTCGACCCACCCTCTCTGCGCAGGGCCTCGACGAGCCGACCGCGCAGAGCATCGCCCTCTGCGAGCGCGAGCGTCTCGACCGAGCCGTCGACGAGCACGAGCCGCACGGCGTCGGCGCCTTCGTCCACCCGCGCAACATCCCGCCGGGCCACGAACCTTCGACCGCGACGGGTCGCGATGGTGACGCCGTCGGCCCCGACGGTCACGGTGGGCGCTGGCGCGAGCACGGTCGCGAGCACGAACGCGGCCAGGGTGCCGACCAGGTAGAGCGTGCCGGTGAACACGCTCGCCGCACCGTGGCCCATGCGCGCGGCCACGGCGCCCGCGAACAGAACGGAGAACGCGGTAGCGCAGGCATACGCGAGAAGCGCGCGCCCCTGCCCCGTGTGCACGCGCAGGAGCCGTCCTCGCCCCAGTCCGGCGGCGTCGAGGAGGGCCTGCGCGGTCGCGACGTCCGCGACCCGGAGGTCCACGCGCCCTCCGTCCTCGAGCGCCAGCTCGAGTCGCGCCTGTCCACCCTCGGCGACCACGAGCGCGGAGCGCACGGCGGCGAGGTGCACGGTGTGTCGCGAGGTCGGCGTGCGGATCTCGAGCCGACCAGGGAGCGCCTCGATCCGCGCCTCGCGGTTGCGCACGATCGACAACACGGCCAGCGCGCATGCCGCGAGCACCGCGAGCCCCCAGCTCGTCGACACGTAGCCCGCCCACCAGTGGGGCTTCTGCATGCCGAACGCACTGCCGACGATGCGCAGGAGGAACGGGCCGAGCGCGCCCACGATCGACAGGAGCCCGGCGACCCGCAGCGGCGCCGCGCGCACCCGGAAGAGCCTGCCCTGCACGACCATCAGACGGGCTCGATCTCGTGGAACTTGCGGAGATCGAGGGT
>JAEUKC010000231.1:0-11754 GCA_016794445.1 Myxococcales bacterium | reverse complement strand
GAGGTGCGCGTCGGCAAGACGCCCTACGTCCGCTTCGACAAGAACGACTACAGCGTGCCGCACACGCACGTCCAGCGGCACCTCACGGTCCTCGCGACCGACGAGCGCGTGCGCGTCGTGGATCCCGACGCGCCGTTGGAGGTCCTCGCCGACCATGCCCGCACCTTCGACCGCGACCAGCGCGTCGAGTCGCCGGGCCATCTTCAGGCGCTCGTCGAGCAGAAGCGCCGCGCACAGCAGAGCCGCGGCTTCGACCGCATTTTCGCTGTCGTACCGTCGTCCCGCGCGATGATGGAGCGGCTCGCTGAGCGAGGCGCGAACCTCGGCGGCACGACCTCGGGCCTGCTGCAGCTGCTCGACCGCGTCGGCGCCGAGACGCTCGAGCGCGCTGTCGCGGAGGTCGTTGCGCACGACCAGCCCAACCTGCGTGCGATCCACCACGTGATCGACCGGCTCCGGCACGAGGCGGGCCAGCCTCCGCCGCTGTCGGTCACCGTGACGGCCGATGTGCGCGCAACGGCCCACGTGCGCCCGCACGCGCTCGCGACCTACGACCGACTGCACGTCGAGGAGGACCGCGATGAAGACCGATGACCTCGCCGCGACGCTCAAGCGCCTTCGGCTCTTCGGGCTGCTCGCGCGCATCGACGAAGTCCGCACCAAGCCGTGGCTCGACGAACTGCTTGCGATCGAGCTCGAGGAGAAGACGCGCCGCAGCCTCGCCCACCGCGTCCACATCGCCGGCATCGGCGCCTTCAAGCCCGTCGCTGACTTCGACTGGAAGTGGCCGCGCAGGATCGACCGGGCGCTCCTCGATGACCTCTTCTCGCTCGACTTCATCTCCGAGGGGGTCAACGTGGTGCTCCTCGGACCCAACGGCGTCGGCAAGACGATGATCCTTCGGAACATCGCCCACCGCGCGCTGCTCGGCGGCTACGGCGTCATCGTCCGCAGCGCGAGTGATCTGCTCGGCGACCTCATACGACAGGAGTCGTCCGAGGCGCGCGCAAGACGGCTTGCCGTCTACGTCCGCTCCCACCTCTTGTGCATCGATGAGGTCGGCTACCTGTCCTACGACGCGCGCCACGCCGACCTCCTCTTCGAGGTCGTCACCCGCCGCTACGAGAAGGGGCGGTCGATCCTCCTGACCACGAACAGACCCTTCGCCGAGTGGCCGACTACCTTCCCCAACGCGTCGTGTGTCGTCACCCTGGTCGACCGGCTCATGCACAAGTCCGAGATCGTGACCATCGACGGCGACAGCTACCGACTGCGCGAAGCCGAAGAACGACAACGCGAACGTGCCGCCGCACGCAAACGCAAGAAGGAGGACCCCAAGGGCTAGGCGTCCACGAGCCCGCCGATGATCGCCTTGCGGCGTCGGCGGGCGCCGCGATGAACTTGATCGCCGATCTAGGCGTCACCGCCGGACGCGCTCCCTCGTGATCGCGAGACCTCGTCATCCTGCGGCGGTTGCCACTGATCGGCAACACCTCCAACGCGCTCGCTTCGCACTGCGAACAAAGAGCGGTCGGATCCGCAGGTGCAGCGGCCCAGGCCGTCCAGGCCACGAACGCATCGTCGGGAAGCCCGAGGTCGGCGAGCCCTGAGAGGACTGCGGGCGGCGGGTGGATCAGGGCGCGGAGTTCGCGCTCGCAGCGGCTCGCCTCGAAGGTGGACGCGCGCAGATCGGCAGCCCGCGTCTTCGCCTCTTCGAGCCGCAGGCGCGTGTTGGCGACCCAGTCGGGCGGGAGTTCACGGGCACAGACTGGGCACGGTCCGCCCGCCTCTGCGTGATGGTGGAGGGCGGCCTCGAGGAGCACAGCGAGCTTCGCGCCCTCCTCGCCGCTCGCGGTCGACAGGGTTGCGCGCTTGTCGAGCGCCGTCCGCGCCGCGGATGCGGCCGCCTGCACGTCGTGGAGTTTCGGCCCCTCGACCTGCGATACGCGTCGGAGGCGCATGATCACGCCGTCTTCCGACGCGGTCTCACCATCCCCGAGGACAACGCCCTCGACCTCGTCGAGCGCCCACGTTCGGCGGGAGAGGGCTTCGCGACACTTGACCGCGCGAGGGTCGTCGATCGCGGCGAGCTGCTCGGAGAGGCCCTTGAGCCGCTCCGTCACGTCTTTGCGCTGCCTCTCCCGCGTCTTCTTCGCTTCGGCGAGCAGGCTCGTCGCGACGGTGATCTCCTCGAGCCCGAGGATGCTCTTCAGCTCGTCGTGCAACCTGCTTGGCTCGGTCAGCAACGCTCCGAGCTCCGAGTGGCTGAGGAAGGGCCGAAACGTGATCAGGGGCTCGACCCAGCCGAGCGCCGCGAGCCCGGCGTCGAGTCGCTCGCTGCCCCTTCGGACGCGCAGCTCACCGTCCTCGAGCGCGGCGTCTGCCTTCCAGCTCCGGCGCAGCACGATGGGCTCGGCCCCTTCGACGAAGAAGGTGGCCTCGACGAACGAGCCAGCGTCCGTGTGGAAATTCTTCCACCCCCGCTGCCAATCCTTCGGCCGCTCGGCCCAGCGCCGGCTCTCTGCCGTGAGGAGGGTCTCCAGCCCCTCGGCGAAGCTCGACTTCCCAGATCCGTTCCTGCCGAGCAGCAGCGTGAGGCCCGGCCCCGGCTGGAACTCGAGCGCCACCGCCGGCCCGATGCCGCGGAATCCACCGAGCTCGAGGCGCTTCAGGTACGCGCCGACAGGGACCTTCTTGCCCTGCCGCGGGCCGTCGCCCTTGGCGCTGGTCTCGGCGCTCCCGAGCTTCGCGAGAGCTTCGTCGAGCTTCGCCGCGCCCTGACACGCCGCGTCCACCAGAGTGACCGCGCGGCTGTCGATCGATTCGTCGGCAAGGAGCCGCTCGAGGATCTGATCGTGCAGCGCGGGCGTCATGGGACTGGATGAAACCACAGCCTCCGAGCCGGGCCTACTCGTGACGCCAAGGCCAGACCGCGCTGAGCTGCTGTAGAGTCGGGCGATGGCGGTCCCGCCCTTTCCAGCCTTCATCGACCCACTCCTGCGCATCCTCGCTGCCAGCCCCGAGGGCGTCCAAGCCTCGGCCGCACACGAGGCGGCTGCGGCTCGGCTCGGCCTCACGGAAGCCCAGAGGTCCGAGAGGCTCCCGAGCATGCAGCAGGCGACCTTCAAGAACCGCAGCGGTTGGGCGCACGATCGACTCAAGCGGGCTGGCCTGTCGGAGAGTTCCACCTTCGGGACCTGGCGCCTGACCAAGGCGGGCGTCGCCTTCGTGAACGCGCACCCAGACCCTCTCTCCGAGTCTGAGATCGCCAAGATCACCGACCTCACCGAGCCGAGACAGTCGATACCCTGGCTCGACCGGCTTTCGGCCTGCCGTGCGGACACGGCTTGGATGGCCGATCGCGAGGCGATCCTCGCCCTACGCCAGGTCGCGCGGCCCGCGATCGCTGCGCTGGTGGATCAGTACCGCCGCGCCGAGACGACGCTCGAGGACTTCCGCTCGACCTTCGACAGGAAGACCCGCCGTGAGTGGGACTGCTTCGGCGCGAAGGGCCTCAATGGCGCGATGGTCTTGAACAAGCTGGCGAAGCACGCGCCGGACCTGCCGCGCGTGGATCGCGAGCTGAGGTCGCTGCTCGCGGTTCCGGCGGACGAGGCCGCCGCTGCATCTGCGATGCGGACGTTCGCGACGTACCTGCAGGACGAGCGCGCCAAGGGGGCGGTGTCGCTACCCCCCGATGCCCGCCTCCCGTTCTTCGCCAGCCTGTTCTGGCACGTGCAGAGACCGGACGAGTGGCAGCCGTTCTACGCGTCGGCCCGGGATGCACTCGCGGCCGATGGTCTCTTCGATCCGGCAAGGGTCGACGTCGCCGACGACTACGTCGCCTTCCGCGCGGCCTTCCTCCAGCTCCAGAAGGCTCTCGACGTCTCGGCGTTCGAGCTCGAGTCGCTGCTCCTGTGGACGCGGCGAGACGACAGCACCGAGACGGTGGAGTCCGAGGACTCCGAAGCCAAGACCCGTTTCTGGCTCATCGCGCTCGGTCGCGACGCAGATCAGTGGGACGCCTGCCATCGCGAAGGGGTCATTGCCATCGGGTGGAACGAGCTCGGCGACCTTCGTCAGTACCCTTCTCTCGAGGCGCTGCGCGAGCGTCTACGTGAGCAGCGCGAGGACGACGTGGACCCCAAACACGCCGGGCTCGCGTGCTGGCAGTTCGTGCACGACGTGCGCGAGGGCGACACCGTGTATGTCAAACGAGGACGCAAGTTCATCGTCGGAGAGGGAGTGGTCAGCTCGGCGTACCGTCACGAACCCGAGCGAGCGATGGTCCATGTGCGGAGTGTCCAGTGGCAGCGGTCCGGCCAGTGGCAGCCCCGCGACAAGCCCCTCGTGACCAAGACACTCACCGAGATTCGGCCCGACGGCCAGCTTCTCGAGGATATCCGTGCAGCGCTCGGTTCGACCGAGCCGACCGAGGACGCGGACGCCGAAGTGAGCGCCCCCGCCGCCGGCGCCGCCGCGTACTCCTTCGAAGACGCCGAGAAGGAACTCTTCCTTTCGCGAGAGCATCTCCGGGAGCTGGTCGAACTCTGCCGCTACAAGAAGAACCTCATCCTGCAGGGGCCTCCCGGCGTCGGCAAGACGTTCGTGGCGTCACGGCTCGCTCACCTCCTCATCGGCGCAACGAACGAAGATCAGATCTGTCGCGTACAGTTCCACCCTTCCTATTCGTACGAGGACTTCGTGCAAGGCCTGCGACCCACGGAGGCAGGAGGGTTCGTGCGCAAGGACGGCCCGCTCCTGAGCTTCTGCAAAGAGGCGCTGGACGACCCGATGAACCCGTACGTCCTCGTCATCGACGAGATCAACCGCGGGAACGTGAGCAAGATCCTCGGGGAGCTCCTCTCCTTGATCGAGGCCGACAAGCGCGATCCGCGTTACGCGGTCACGCTCGCGTACGCCAAGGACGCCGAGCCGCGATTCCACGTCCCGCCGAACGTGTTCGTCATCGGGATGATGAACACCGCGGACCGTTCGCTGGCGTTCGTCGACTACGCCCTTCGACGACGCTTCGTGTTCTTCGACCTCGAGCCCGCGTTCGGCACCGACCGCTTCGAGGCCGAGATGACCCGGCGCGGTGTCGAGGCATCGCTCCGGAAGGACATTCGCGAGCGCATGTCGGCGCTCAACAGGGAGATTGCGGGGGACGCGACGCTCGGGCCAGGGTTCCAGGTGGGCCACAGCTACTTCTGCATGCGCGTGGATGCGTACGACGAGGCGTGGTTCAAGCGCATCGTCGACTACGAGATCGAGCCGCTCCTTCGCGAGTACTGGTTCGACAGCCCCACCAAGCTCGAGCGCGCCATCGGCGCGCTGCGGGGTGTGTGAGGTGCAGCTCCGTGTCGAGAACCTCTACTACTTGCTCTGCTACGCCTGGGGCTGCCTCGACGAGCATGACCTCGTCGACGTGGCCGCGCAGGAGGTGCGAACGGCAGAGGAGTTGTTCGCGCGCGTCCTCCATGCCGCGTCTCGTCGCCTGCTGCGCCAGCGGCTGGATCGTGGGTACAGGGAGGAGACCGACGACCTGCGCCGGCCACGCGGCAAGCTCCACGTTGCTCGAACGGCTGCCAGGGGCGCGCACAGCCGCGGCATCATCGAGTGCAGCTTCGACGACGTGACGGAAGACGTCCTCCACAACCGCGTGCTCAAGGCGACGGTTCGGCGACTCGCGACCGTCGAGGGAATCGGCAAGGAGCTTCGCCACGACCTCGAGGCAGTTGCGCGTGAGATGCCGGCCGTGACCGACGTGTCCATCACCACCCAGGACTTCCAGCGCTTGCAGCTGCACTCGAACCTTCGTCGCTACCGCTTCGCGCTGCACGTGTGCGCTCTCTTGCACCGGTGCCTGCTGCCCGATCAGGGAACCGGCCAGTGGCGATTCCGGTCGTTCACGGGTGACGAGCGCGAGATGGGCGAGCTGTTCGAGAGCTTCGTGCGCGCGTTCCTGACCCAGGAGCAGCGGGTGTTTCCGAAGGTCGGGCGCACCCCGATTCAGTGGATCGTCGACGGCGACCCGAACGGCCTCTTGCCGGGCCTCATGACCGACATCACGCTCCGCCGGCCGGGGCACGCGGTCGTCGTGGAGACAAAGTGCTACGGCAAGCCACTCGTGCAGCGGCAGTTCAACCGGGCGGCTGCCCTCCGGTCCAAGGACGTGTGTCAGCTCGTCGCGTACCTCGCGAACTTCCGGCGCGCCGAGGAGGAGAGGCTGACCGGCGTGCTCATGTACGCCGTCGATCAGCCGACCCTGCCGTCGACGCGGATGCGCCTCTTGGGGCACGAGGTGCACGTCGTCGAGGTGGACCTCAACCAGCCGTGGACGAAGATAGACCGCTGCCTCCGCGACTTCGTTGCCGGGCTCAGCGACGTGGCCACACCGAGCCCCGACTTGGGCAGGACGTCATAACCTTTCGTGGGTCGTCCAGGTCGAGACGACGGGTGCCACCAGGGGTCGAGCAGGGGCACACGTGTGTGCGATTCCTACACTGGCAATGTAAGTATGCTCAGACGAAACAAAGTTACCAAACGTTCTCGGACTGCTCCCGGATCTGGGAAGATTCTTCGAGGATCAGGGCGGACGACTTTGTGTGGCAGAGCGCGTTGTCGGGCCTGCCAAACCGGCCTTCCGCCCGCATCGCTGGCCCTGGCTCCCTCCACCGTGCGGGGCAGTCATCTAGGTGGGCTCCTTGCACCAAGGTAGTAACGCCTCGAGCTGGACGAGCCACGAGAACGCCGTCCGTTGCGGCCGGATCGCGGTGGACGATCGAGCGAAGCGCGTTCGGCGAAGCCCGGTCCGGCGTGGTCGAAGAGCTGTGCCTCGGTCGTGGGGTTGGGGCGCGCCAGCTCCATGGCGTAGATCCCCCCGGCACGCCACCCGCCATCGTGTGCAACGCAGGCAACGCCTCGTTCACTCCGAACCAGGCGCCACGGCCTTCTCGCTGATCGAGCCGGACGGTCCCAAGAGGCGGCCGATGCAGCGCAACGTCAGCCACCCAGCAACCAGCGAAACCAGGTTCGCCAGTGGCCGCGCACCAGCCACGGTCATCGAGCGCGCGTATCGCCTTAAATCCTGAAGCGCTCCACCACCGACAGCACGCCCGCGCCCGCGAAGAGTCCCTGCAATCGCCCCTCTTCGTCCAGCGCAAAGCCCCACGTCGTGTCGAGCGCTCCCCGCGGCGACGCCACCGATCTCCCCGAGGTGAGGGGGGCGGACCGATGTGCAAGCCGATCGCGGAGCTCGGACCGCGCCACCTCCGCCCCGTGGAGCGAGGCCTGCAGCAACCCCCCATCCGCCGTCATCCGCACCGCCGCTCGCCCCGCGAGCAGAGACGAGAGCCCATCACCGTCCTTCGGCTGGGGCAGGCGACGCTTCACGTAGGGGGTCACCACGAGTTCGCCTCCGGCGGGGCCGAACGCGCTGGACTCGACGGCCTCGATCGACCCGTGATGGGGCACCTTTCCGAGCCCGTGCTCGTGCGCCGCCGGCCACGACGCGAGCACGTCCGGCCAGCCGTGTCGGAGCTCTCGTCTCCCTTGCCGCACCGGGAGGTCGCCCCCGAGGAGGACCGTCGTGGCCCCGAAGCGAAGCCGCACGACCGCGCTGAGCTCGTTGGCGCGCGTGGCGAGTCGCTCCTGCAGCTTCGGATCGGCGTAGAACGTGCGGATGGCTGGATCGGTCGGGAACAGCACGTCGATCGTCGTCCGGCCGACGTCGAGCGAGCCGTCCCGCAGCAACCACACGCTCGTGGGATCGGCCTCCCAGCGACCGCGGATGCTCTCGAACGTGGAGAGGACCCGGTTGAACACGTCGCGCAGGCGAACGTCGATCGGGAGCAACGGATGCTGCGCGAACGCCGCGGACTCGAGGCACATCGAGCCCGGCTCCGGTTGCTCCGCCACGACGACGCCGACGCGTCTCGGTGGGAAGCGCTCGATCGTCTCGCGGATCCCGTCGAAGTGGTCGGCATGGGGGTGCGTCCAGGCGAGCGCCTCGACGGGATCGTCGACGGCCTTCCAGCGTTCGTAGGCCACGAGCGCGGGGTACTGGTCGACACCGTCGACCTGGACATAGCAACCGTCGACGAGGAACCACCCGCGGTCGGGCAGCGCGAGCGCGATGGACTCACCTTCGCCCGGGCCGGAGACGAAGACGTGCAGGTGCCGCCGATCGAGGACCGCAGGGAGGGGCTCTAGGACGACCGCCACGGCGACCCCGCGAGATACCGGAGGATCCGCGTCACCTCGGCTTCGCTCTCCGGACGCGCAGCGATCGACTCGAGCGCGGCCACCTCGCCGGTGGGCGTGCCGGCGACCTCGACGAACGCGCCTGCCACCGGCGGAACGCCGCGCGAGAGGGCGCTCCAGTCTCCTCTGGTCAGGTCGTGATAGGTCACGGCGGAGCCCTTGGCGGCGAGGGCCAGCACGACGAGCTCGTCGTCCACCTCGACCACCCGACCGAAGCGAACGTTGGTCAGGCCCTCGCGCCCGCGCAGAAGGCGTGGCTGCCACCAGTCGGCGGGCGCCACCCACGGCGGGAACAGCGCCTCGCGGAGGCGGCGCGTCTCGCGCAGGAACAGCAGCTGGTCCCGCAGCGCCTTGAACTTGGCGTCGCCAGAGGCCGGTGCCTTGACCGCGTCGAGGGCGCGTTCGGCGAGGTCGAGGTGGCTGCACTCGAGCGCGGCGCGGATCACGTGCAGGTGCAGCTGGTAGGGCAACCAGCTGCCGCCGCTCAGCTCGCCGTCTGGATCGACGTTCTCGAGCGCCGCCTGGAACGCTCGAGAGGCGGCGTCCAGCTTCGCGCGCTCGGTCAGGAAGGAGACGTAGCGCGCGTTCCACCACGCGTTGCTCGGGTCTCCCTCGACGGCCTTGCGGAACGACTCCTCGGCGTCGACCCGGCGCAGGCCCGCCCTGTCGAGGTTGAAGGCGAAGTAGTGGAGGGCGTAGTTGTCGTCGGGGTCGAGGTCGGTCAGGACCCGCTCGAAGACCCTCGCCGACGCGGCGTATTTCTGGTGGACGTAGCTGAGCGACCAGCCATATTCCCAGTACTGCTCGCGACTCGGCGGTCGCATGGCGAGCCAGGTGTCCACGCCACCCTCGACGTCCGCGAGCGCCGCGTGATGGAACTTCTCGACCCACGGGAGGACGTTGCGCAGTCCCTTTCGTGGATCGCGCTCTCCATCGAGCGAGAGGTAGTGGTCCAGCAGTCGGCGATGGGCGGACTGCAGGGCGAGGTCGGGGTGGGCGGCCACCACCCAGCGCAGCTGATCGTGGAAGCGCAACGCCCCGCCGCCCGCGTCGTAGAGGAAGCAGTGGAAGAGGATCTCCGCCTCCGGCCCCGCCTGCGCGACGTCCTCCAGCACGGCGCGCGCGACCGGGATGCGCGCACAGGCCACGCGGCGCAGGGCCTGGAGCAAGCGCGGCCTCCGCTGGAAGAGCTCGCCGAGGAGCCCTTCGAGCGCCCGCAGGCTCTGTCCGGCTTGCAGGACCGCGCTCACCCTCTGTGGATCGAGGCCTCCAGCGACGAGCGCGACGGCCACGCGCAGCTGCAGCGGACTGCACCGGTCGGCCTCCTCGCCGAGGACCTGGGACAGACGCGCGGCGTGCGGCTGCAATCCATTCCAGATCGAGCCGTCCGACAGGAAGCCCACGGCGTTCGTGATCACCCGGAGCGAGTGCTGCTCGATGGGGCCGGCGTGTGGCCACTGCCACCCGACGGGCGCCGCCGCGACGACCATCCACCCGGGTGGGGGTGCGGTCAGGAGCGCAACGACGTCGGAGATCTCGCGGGCGAGCTGGCGCTGCTCGAGGCCCGGCGCCGTGCCTCCAGGAGGAACCCGCAGCAAGACGAGGCCACGCTCGACGCGCTCGAGGATCCGGCGCGCGGCCGAGATGCGCTCGGCCCACCGCTCCTTCGGCTCGGTCAACACGCCGGCCTCCGCGGACGACGCGTCGAGCGCGGCGATCTGCAGGAGCAGGTGAGCGGGGGTGTCGAGGGAGACCGCGGGGAACTCGGGCTCGAGGACCCGCAGCTCGCCCGGCGCGGCGGCGCTCAGCTTGCCGAGGAGCACGCGACGACCGGCGCCCGCGCGGCCGAGGACCAGCTGCGGCGACACCGCGGCGCCCCGCGCGTGACGCTCGATGCTGGCGGCGATCCGCTCCTGCAGACCGTCCACCGCCGGCAATGCGATGCTCGAGCCCATCCTCCCTCAGATCTAGTGCAATCCGCCTCCGGTTGCCGAGGAGATCGCGGTACCCAGGGACCTGCCAATGATCCCCCCTATGATCCCCCCGACCCGGCACTGGCCCGAACGCCCAGGCAACACCGGCATCCCCTAAACCACTGATTTCGTTACGACAGCAACGTCACGAAACGTCTTGAATCCCGCTCCGGTCGCCTTGCCAAGGTGGACGTCGCGGGTTCAAATCCCGTCTCCCGCTCCACGAAGTACCCAGAAAAAGGCCGGTTCGAGCGCTCGCTCAGCCGGCCTTCTGCTTGATGATCCCCAACGGGGCGCGATGATCCCCACCATGATCCCCACCACCCGCTCCGCCGGGCGGCGTGACCAGCTGGAGGACCCGCGTGAGGGCCTCCCTCTGCTCACCACCGTGGACCGTGGAGTAGTGGTGCTGCATCCGCTCGGTCTGGTGACCGCTGATGCTCCGCGTGATGAGGTCCCCGACCTGCGCCGCCCGGGCGAGGTCGTTGAACGTCCGGCGGAGCGCCCTCTGGGTGATGTGCTTGCCGAGGCCGAGGTCATCCACAACCTCCGCGATCGGCCTGTTCAGCACCGAGGGGGAGCGGAAGCCCCCCGTCACCGCGGGGAACAGGAGGACGGACTCCCGTTGCTCGGGGGTGCGCAGCTGCGTGTCCACATGCCAGCGGAGGACCACCATCGCCTCGGTAGGCAGATCGATGGAGTACCGCCGCTTCTGCTTGGTGGTGCGCATCACCTCGTCGCCCAGGGAGTGTGAGCGACGCACGAGGATCCGGTTCTGCTCCCAGAGCACGTCGGCCTCCGGCCCCGAGCGGCGCAGCGGACGCAGCGACGACGGGCGCAGACCGGTGAAGAGCCCCAGGTACACCATCGCGAAGTGGGCCGGGTGCAGCTCCCGGAACCTCGCGAGGAAGCGACCGATCTCCGCCGGGAGCAGCGCGTTCGGTTCCTCCTCGGTGTAGGTGCAGTGCTCGCTGAGATCGAAGGCGCGGATCCCTTCGGTTGCGAGGTGGGGCAGTGCGAACTTTCGCTTCGCCGCCTTCATCACCACCTGGAGGATCGCGAGCCATCCGTTGATCGTGGTCGGCTGGTAGTCGCCAGCCGCGATCAGCTCCGCGAGTTGCTCCTTCCAGGCCTCCACGTGGCCGGCCTGGATGCGGTCGACGAACATGTCCCCGAAGCCGGGCACGTGCTTGTTCGCCCGCCGGCCCGTCGTGCCCCGGATCAGGTGGGTCAACACGCCGGACCACTTGTCACGTCCCCTTGCGCTCTTGATCTCCCCGACGTTGACCTTGCCCTCGAACAGCGACGCGGCGAACTCGGAGAAGCGCATCCGCGGATTCGGGGCCGAGTCGAGGCCCGCACGGATGCGCGCCTTCTCGTCCTCGAGCCACTTCAACGCGTCGGCCGCGCTCGCCTCCGGGAGGTTCTTCGAGATCTCCCGTAGCATCCCCGTCGTCGTCTCGAGCACGCGGGCCCGTACGAGGTGCCCGCCCTCCTTCCGCTGCCAGATGCCGGG
>JAEUKC010000222.1:0-13865 GCA_016794445.1 Myxococcales bacterium | reverse complement strand
CACGCGCTCGCCCACGATCCGACCGTGTTCGCGCGCCTCGAGGCCGCGACGCTGCGCCGGGCCGCCTCGCTCCCCGCGACGGCGTCGGCGCCCGCGCCCCTCGCCGATGCGCTGGTGCTGCTCGCGGCGGGCAGCGTCGAGCCGGCGAAGGTGGCGCGTGGGCACGAGGCCTACCGCGCGCTCCTCGAGGAGATGCACGAGGCGCGACGGAAGAGGCTCGTCCACGCCGGGTTCGACGAGGCGCAGGCCGATCGACTGTCGCTCCTGCACACCCCGAACTTCATGTGACACCCCCGCACGATCCGTCACGCTGGCGTGACGCCGACGCGCAAGATTCACGAGAATGCAGGTCGGCACGTATGCTGCTGGTGCCATGCCCGTGAAGTCCCGTCTCCTCCTCGCTGGTCTCGTGACGCTGGTCTTCTCGGGCTGCAGCAGCGGCACGACCGACGCACCGGCCGACGACGAGTTCGGCGACCCGCCGGTCGACGAGGGCCTCGATCCCAGCTTCGACGACGGCCTCGCGGCCTCGCTCGGCGACGACATCGACGCGCTCGCGCCCCCCGGCGATCCCACGACGCCGCCCGACCCGACCAAGAAGCCACGCTGCGACGCGACCGCGAAGGCCGGCAAGCACTGCGCGGGCGACCACATCGAGAACGGCGCCAAGAACACGCTCTATTCGTGCACGGGACCGAACGTGGACGCGATGGCGGTGGCGGTGTGCGCGGGGGGCTGCGTCGTCTCGCCGACGGGCGCGGACGGCGCGTGCGCCGCGGCGCCCACCCCGACCTGCGACGCGACGGCGAAGACCGGCGACTACTGCGGGGGCGACAAGGTCTCCTACGCGAGCCCCAACACGCTCTATCACTGCGCGGGCCCGGGCAAGGCCACGGTGGTGAAGGTGTGCCCCGCGGGGTGCGTGGTCGCGCCCGCGGGCACGGACGACTACTGCAAGGCGGCGGCGCCTCCGGGTGAGACCCCGGCCGCCGCCGCGTGCCCGCACGTGGCCGCGATCCTCAAGTGGGGCCTGCACCCGACCGCGTCGGATCGCCTGCGGTGCGCGGGGATCACCGCGGCGCGCATCAGCCAGACCATCGGCTACGCGACGGCGTCGGCGGGCACCCACGCCGCGGACGGCTCGGTCGGCGGCGCCCAGTACTCGGCCGCCACCGACATCAGCGTCAAGGGGCTCACCGACGCGCAGGTGAAGGTGCTCATCGCCAAGCTCGACGCGCTCGGGTTCGCGGCGTTCTTCCGCAACCCCGGGCACGACGGCTGGCCGTCGTCAGAGGCGCGCCACGTCCACGCGGTGTTCGCCGGCGCGAAGATGAAGAGCTCGCTGCGCTCGCAGATCGCGGACTTCCTCGCCGGCAAGAACGGCCTCGCGAGCCACACGACCTACACGTTCTACCAGGCCCCCGTGGACGTGAAGGCGTACATCAAGAAGATCTTCGACGCCGCGAACCCGTGAAGTAGCTTCGGCGCATGGCCGCGAAGAAGACCGCCGCGAAGAAGATCGTCGCGAAGCCCGCTGCACCGAGCGGCGTCGAGGCGTTCCTCACGGCGCTGCCCGAGCCCCGTCAGAGCGAGCTCCGGCGGCTGCACGCGCTCATCGTCGCCACCGTGCCGCAGTTCGCCCCGCACGTCGTCGGCAGCATGATCGGCTACGGCCCCTACCAGTACCGCTACGAGAGCGGGCGCGAGGGCCGATCGAGCCGCGTCGCGCTCGCGAGCCGCGCGCAAGCCATCTCGATCTACGTCGCCGCGGCGGACGCCCAGGGCTGGCTCGCCGAGCGGGCCGCGCCGGCGCTCGGCAAGGTGAAGGTCGGCAAGTCGTGCATCGGCGTGAAGAAGGTCGACGACCTCTCCACCGAGGCCTTCGTCGATCTGCTGCGGCGCGCGGCGGCGATGCGCGGACCGGGCGAGGTGGAAAGCTGAGCGGTTGCTGCGCCGTCGACGGGCTGCCAAGGAGCCAGCATGCGCAACCAGAAGCTCCAGATCGCCGGCGCCGTCGCCGCGCTGATCGTCGGCGGGATCTTCGCCGGCAGCATCGGCAACGTCGTCGCCTACTCACAGAATCGCGCGAAGTGCGAGTCGCCCGTCTCGGGCGCGAAGCTCGACGGCCTCGAGCTCGGGCTCCCCGAGGGCACCAAGGTGTGCCGCGTGAGGGAGCTCGGCGCCACGACCCAAGAGGTCGACCTCGTGGCCGCCTCGCCGGGACCGGTGTGCTTCGCGAGCTTCGGGCTGGTCGGCTGCCCCACGCTGTCGAAGGCCACCCTGCAATGGACGCTCGCGATGACCGGCGCGGGGTGGGAGTCCGAGGCCTGGCAGAAGAAGACCGACTCCGCCGACGGGCGCTTCGTCCGCTCCAGCGGCTCGGCGTCGATCTCCCTGTTCATCACGCGCCACAGCGAGATCACGGGGCACATGATGGTGACGGTCCGCGAGAAGAAGGGCAGCAAGAAGGGCCACGCCACCGACGACGACTGATTGCTACCGCGAGAAGCGCAGGTGCACCTTCGTCGCGGTCGAGACCGCGGTGCCCGACTTGTCGAGCGCGGGCACGAACGTCTTCTTGAGCAGGCAGGTGCGCGCCGCGGCGCCGAAGCCCTGCCCTGCGGGCGTCTCGCCGAGCACCGTGGCGCTCGCCACCTGGCCGCTCGGCTTCACGACCACGAGCAGCGTCGCGTCGCCCGCGTCGTCGTCGGCGGTGGAGGGGAAGTACCCCTTGCAGGCATCGGCCTCGGCGAGCTTCGGCGCGCGGCTCAGGTCCGCGGCGGCGACGAGCGTGTCGCCCTTGGGGGCAGGCGGGCCCGCCTTCGGCGCGGGGGGCGCGCCCGGCGTCGTGCCGACCGAGCCGGCCTTCGCGCCCTCGGCGCCGACCTCCGCGGTGCCGCCCTTCTGCACGACACCACTGCCGTACGCGCCGCCGTTCGGATCGGTCACGAAGGAGACGGGCTCCTCGCCCTTGGCCTTCGGCGCGTCGTCGTTCGCGGTCAGCAGCGCGCCGGCCTTCGCGGCGGGCGGGGCGGCGGGCGGCGGGGCCTGCGGCGCGGCGGTCGGTTCCGCCTTCGCCTCCGGGGGCTTCGGCTCTTCTTTCGCCTCTTCCTTCGGGGGCTCGTCCTTGGGGGGAGCAGGGGTCTCGATCTCGATCTCGACCGGCGGCGGCGCGGCGTGCGCGGGCGCCGGCTGGGCGACCGCCGCGAAGACGATGCCCACGTGCACCAGCACCGCGCCGACGAGGCCCACGCCGAGCGCGCCGCGCTTCTCGGGGGTCGGGAGCATCGCCTGGGTGTTCATGCCTTCTTCTCCGCGCCGAAGGCGATCTTGGTGATGCCGATCTTGCGCAGCTCGTCGACCACGTGCAGCACGGTGCCGTGGGGGACCGCCTGCGAGGCCGAGACGACCGTGCGCAGCTCCTTGTGCTTGGCGAACGCGGTCGTGGCGGCGGCGCGGAGGGCCGCGTCGTCCTTGGCCTCGACGCCGTCGACCTTCACGTGCCCCTCGCGGTCGATCGCGACCGTGAACACCACCTGCACCTCGGAGGCCGAGGCCGCGCGGGGCAGGTCCATGGGCACGCCCTGCGAGACCATCATCTTGGCGGTGACCATGAAGATGATGAGCAGCACGAGGGTGATGTCGACGAGCGGCGTGATGTTGATGCCGGTGATGGAGTCTTCGTCGTTCTGGGCAGCGGAGGCCATGTCACACCTCCCGGGCGGCCGGGATGGCCGAGATGCGGAGGCTCGAGCTCGAGCTGCGCACGTCGATCCGGCGGGGCGCGGCGGGCGTGCCCTCGAGGTGCGAGAGCAGGAGGCGGGTGAGCGCCTCGGTGCTCGCGACGATCGACTTGATGCGGCGCTGGAACCAGTTGAACGCGGCGACGGCGGGGATGGCGACCGCGAGGCCGATCGCCGTCGCGACGAGCGCCTCGGCGATGCTGCCCATGACGGCGCTGCCGCCGGCGTTCGAGGTCGCGGCCTCGCCGAGCTTGTCGAAGGCCTGGATGATGCCGATGACGGTGCCGAGGAGGCCGATGAACGGAGCGTTGTTGCCGAGCGTGCCGAGGAACGCGAGGCGGCGCTCGAGGCGCAGGCGCTGGAGCGCGGTCGCGCCGATCATGGCCTCGGCGGCGGCGTTGGGGCCGCGCTCGGCCTGCTCGAGGCCCGCGACGACGACGGCCGCTTCGACCGTGTCCTCCTCGGCCATCGCCTTGCGCGCGGCCTCGAGGTCGCCGGCGCGGAGCTTCTGATCGAGCTTCTTCACGAGGCGCGGCAGGTCGCCCTCGGCGCTGCGGAAGAACCAAGCGCGCTCGATCATGATGGCGACGCTGGCGACCGAGAGCCCGATCATCGTGTACATGATGGGAGCCGCGCCCATCGAGAGCATGAGAGCCTTGGATTTGGTGACGATGTCCATGCAGCGCCCCTCAGCACGGCACATGCCAGGGTCCACACCGCCGCCGGAAGGCGATTTCATCGAGGATTCTTGCGGTCGAGCTCGCGCTGTCCGCGCCGGACACCCGTCCGCGAAAACGTCCGGAACCTGTCCGGGCACGAAGGACTCGAAGGACCGACGCTCGGGGTTGCATCCAGGCACCCTCGGCGATCGAAAGGGATGAGATGAGCACTGCCGGGCAGACCACCGAGTCGTTCGTCCAGGACCGCGTCGCGCGCGCGGGCCTGTACGGCGCGCTGCTCGCGGGGACCGCCCTCGTGTTCAGGCTGTTCGGCGACGCGGCCGCCGGCTTCTGGCCGATGCTGCGCGACCCGTCGAAGCTGGTGCACGCCGCCGCCGTCGCGTTGCTGTTCGGTCTCTACTTCGTCACGCGCGGGACACGGGCCCGCGGCTCGTCGTTCGTGCGCGGCGCCGAGGCCATCGCGTTCCTCGGAGCGGCGGTCCTCCAGGCCATGATGGCGCTCTACATCCCGGTCGACGCACGGCCGGACATGATCGTCCTGCTCGCACTGACGCTGCTGATGCTCACGCGGGCCATCGTGGTGCCGAGCTCGATGCGTCGCACGATCACGCTCACGGCGCTGGCGGGCGTGCCGATCCTGGTGATGTGCGGCATCGCGGCCAGCAAGGTCGCGCCGAAGCCGACCCTCCCCGCCCCGGTCGCCATCATCGTCGTGTCGTCGGCCATGTGGTGGGCCCTCGTGGTGCTGCTCGCGGCGCTCGCCACCGAGACCATCTTCGGCCTCCGCCGCGAGGTACGCGAGGCGCGCCAGCTCGGGCAGTACCAGCTCGTCGAGAAGATCGGCGAGGGCGGCATGGGCACCGTCTACCGCGCCCACCACGCGCTCCTCCGCCGGCCGACCGCGATCAAGCTGCTCCCGCCCGACCGCAACGGCCCCGAGGACGTGGCGCGCTTCGAGCGCGAGGTGCAGCTCACCGCGAGCCTGAGCCACCCCAACACGGTCACCATCTTCGACTACGGCCGCACGCCGGACGGCACGTTCTACTACGCGATGGAGCTGCTCGACGGGCTGAACCTCGAGCAGATCGTCGAGGCCACGGGGCCCCTCTCGGTGGCGCGCGCCATCCACGTGATGCGGCACGTCGCGGCGGCGCTGGTCGAAGCCCACGGCGCCGGCCTCGTGCACCGCGACATCAAGCCGGCCAACGTGCTGCTGTGCAAGCAGGGCGGCGCGCTCGACGTGGTGAAGGTGGTCGACTTCGGCCTCGTGAAGCGGCTGCACGGCGGCGACGGCGACCCGGCGGCGACCGAGAGTCGCGTCGAGCGCATCACCGGCACGCCGCTCTATCTCTCGCCGGAGGCGATCGTGAAGCCCACGTCGGTCGGACCCTCGAGCGATCTCTACGCGCTCGGCGCGATGACCTACTACCTGCTCACGGGCGCGCCGCCGTTCCGGGCGGAGACGGTGGTCGAGCTCTGCGCGGCGCACCTGCACAAGGCGCCGGAGCCGCTCGAGAGCCGCACCTCGGTCGAGATCCCGCGGGCGCTCTCGGCGCTGATCCTCGGCTGCCTCGCGAAGTCGACCGGCGACCGGCCCGCGAACGCGAGGGCGCTGTTCGACGCGCTGGCCCCGCTGGCAGCGCAGCACCCGTGGTCGCAGGACGACGCCGAGCGCGCCGCGGTGACCGGTCGGGCGGACGCGGTGAGCGGGATCCACGGCCGGTCGCCGAACACCGTCACCATCGACCTCGCGCACCGCTGAACGGTGTCCGCGCGCCGCGGACAGTCGTCCATCCGAAGGCGTCCGCGGACTGTCCGCGCGCCGAATCCAGCGTGTTTTCTGGGTGATCCGCGTTGGCCCGGTCGCTGCAAAGGGCCGCGTCACGATGAAGCTCCGCCGCCTGCTCCCCACCCTCTCGTGCTCGCTCGCGTTGCTCGCCCTCGCCGCGCCGAGCTCCGCGGCGCCCGACGCGCCGGAGTCCAAGCTGGTCGCGCCGAAGATCGTCACCAACGTGGCCGCGCCCTACCCCGCGAGCAAGGTGGGCAGCGGAGAGAAGGCGACCGTCGGCCTGCTCCTCACCCTCGACGCGACGGGCAAGGTCACCGAGGTGAGCGTGGCGACCTCCGGCGGGGCCGCGTTCGACGACGCCGCCAAGGAGGCCGCCAAGTCCCTCGTGTTCTCGCCGGCCACCAAGAACGGCGTCGCGATCCCCGCCAAGATCCCCTTCACGTTCAGCTTCGAGGAGCCGGTCGTCACGGCCCCGACGCCCGCTCCGGTGAAGCTCGGTGCGCTTCGCGGCGTGGTGCGCAGCAAGGGCGACGAGCCGCTGCCCGGCGCCGCCGTCGAGGTGAGCCAGGGCGGCAAGGTCGTCGCGAAGGCGACCACCACCTTCGACGGCGTGTTCGTCTTCGGCCAGCTCGCCCCCGGCACCTACGCGGTGACGGTCACGCTCGACGGGTTCCAGCCGTTCGCCGTCGACGAGACGGTGGCGGCCGGCGAGGAGACCCAGGTCGTCTACCGACCGCAGGTCGTCCCGCCCAAGCCGACCGGCGACGAACCGATCGAGATCGAGGTGAAGGGCCAGAAGCCCCCGCGCGAGGTGACCCGCCACGTGCTCGAGGCCGCCGAGCTCAAGAAGATCCCCGGCACCAACGGCGACGCGATCCGCGCCATCGAGAACCTCCCCGGCGTCGCGCGCCCGCCGAGCGTGCAGGGCCTGCTCATCGTCCGCGGTTCGGCGCCGTTCGACACCGGCATCTTCATCGACGGCACGCAGATCCCCCTCGCCTACCACTTCGGCGGGCTCGTCTCGGTCGTGCCGAGCGAGGTGCTCGAGCGCATCGAGTTCTACCCCGGCAACTACGGCGTGCAGTTCGGGCGCGGCATGGGCGGCGTGGTCGACATCGGCCTGCGCTCGCCGAAGAAGGACGGCTTCCACGGTCTGCTGCAGGTCGACCTGCTCGACGGGCGCGCCATGATCGAGGGCCCCCTCGGCGCGCGCACGCGCTTCCTCGCTGCGGCGCGCCGATCCTGGGTCGACGCCTGGCTCAAGCCCGTGCTCGAGAGCACCGGCACCGGCGTCTCGACGGCCCCGGTCTACTACGACGCGCAGGTCATCCTCGAGCACGACGTGACCGACCAGACCACGGCGCGGCTCGCGTTCTTCGGGGCCAAAGATCGCCTCGCCATCACGCTCAACGCGCCAGACCCGAACGACCCGGTCGCGGGCGATCTCGGGGTGAGCCTGTGGTTCTGGTACCTGCAGGGCCGGGTGCAGTCGAAGCTGCCGGGCGGTCACCGCTGGACCACCACCATCAGCTACGGCGCCGACGCGCAGGACGTCCAGTTCGCGAGCAACTACCTGCGCATCACCACCTACCCGCTCACCCTGCGCACCGACTTCCGCGCCAAGCTCGCGGACTCGGCCTCGGCGGTGTTCGGCATCGACACCCAGTGGACCAACGCCGACATCCAGCTCAAGGTGCCCCCCATCCAGCGCGAGGGAGAGGCGCCCTCGCCGTTCTTCTCCCGGCCGCCCTCGGTCTTCGACTTCAACGCCAAGCTGTTCCGCCCCGGCGCCTACGCCCTGCTCGACTGGCGTCCGCTGGAGGACCTCACCCTGCTCCCGGGCGTGCGCGTGGACTACGCGAAGGACACGGCCGAGTGGAACGTCTCGCCCCGCATCGCGGGCCGGTGGAACGTGACCAAGCACCCGCGCACGACCATCAAGGGCGGCACCGGCGTGTTCTACCAGCCGCCGCAGCCGAACGAGAGCGTCCCCCCCTACGGCACCGTCGGCCTCGGCAACAACCGCTCGGTCCACTACAGCCTCGGCGTCGAGCGCGAGTTCGGCCGCCACGTCGAGCTCTCGGTCGAGGGCTTCTACAAGGACCTGCGGAACCTCGTGGTCCAGAGCGACGCCGCCGCCAGCACCCAGAGCGGCGCGAGCTGGGCCAACACCGGCTCGGGTCGCGTGGCCGGCGCCGAGTTCCTGCTCCGCTACAAGAACGACGGCAAGTTCTTCGGCTGGATCGCCTACACGCTCAGCAAGAGCCAGCGCCGCGATGCGCCCGGCGAACCATTGCGCGATTTCCAGTACGATCAGACGCACATCCTGTCGGTGCTCGCGAGCTACCAGCTCGGCAACGGGTGGCAGGTGGGTGGCCGGTTCCGGTACGTGACCGGGAGTCCATACACTCCTTATACAGGTGGCGTCGGGGACTACGACGCGGGCGCATATTCGGCGATCCCGGGGGCGCTCTACTCGGCGCGCGACGGCGCGTTCCACCGCCTCGACCTGCGCGTCGACAAGACCTGGAAGTTCCCCGGCTGGCAGCTCGGCGCCTACCTCGACATCCAGAACGTCTACAACCGGCGCAACCCGGAAGGCCAGCAGTACAACTACAACTACAGCAAGAGCCAGGCGGTCGCCGGGCTCCCCATCCTCCCGGTGATCGGTCTGCGAGGTGAGCTATGAAACGATTGTTCGACTGGGTCCTCGCCATCCTCACGGCCCCGATGTTCGTCGGCTGCGGCGCCGACTTCGACCCCGGCTCGCGCGTCGTCGGCACCCGCGTGGTGGCCGTGGTCGTCGACCAGCCCTACGCCCACCCCGGGGAGACCGTGAAGGTGGACGCGCAGGCCCTCGACACGCTCGGGCGTCCCCTCGAGTGGGGGTTCGTCACCTGCTTCGCGCCGCGCGCCACGACGCCGTTCGCGTGCTTCCAGAAGATCGCCGAGGACGCCGCGGGCGGCACCCTGCCCGCGCTGACGATCGGGCCGAGCAACACCTACTCGTACACGGTCCCGACCGACGCGCTCACGCGGCTCCCGGTGGAGGCGCGCCCCTCCGCCTACGTCGGGGTCCTCATCGTGACCTGCCCCGGCAAGATCCAGCCCGGGGACACCCAGGGCCTCCCGCTCGCCTGCGTGGCCGACGGCCGCGCGCTGCGCCTCGACGAGTTCGAGGTGGGCGTGAAGCGCGTGTTCCTCCGCGAGAAGGACCGCAACCAGAACCCGGTCATCGCCAAGGTGAACTGGGACGGCGTCGAGTGGCCCGAGGGCGAGGTCAAGGAGGTCTCGCCGTGCGGCAGCAGCACCGAGAACCGCTACGACCGCTGCGACGGCGGTGAGAAGCACGTGGTCGCCGCGATCCTGGGCGCGGGCGTTCGCGAGACGGGGACCGACGAGCTCGGCAACCCGTTCACCGAGGACGTCGCCATCCAGCACTACGCCACCGAGGGCCTGTTCGAGTACGACGCGCGCATCGGCGACCGCCCCGAGACCGGGTGGGTGGCCCGCGCCGGCGCCTCGGGCAAGACGGTGACGCTCTGGTTCGTCGCCCGCGACAACCGGGGTGGCGTCGGTTGGACGTCACGCCGCGTGAAGGTTCGCTAGCCTCGGGCAGCGCCATGACCATCCTCGTCGTCGACGATCAGGCCGCCGTCCGCACCGCCCTCGAGGTGCTGTTCGACGTCCACGACCTCCCCTGCGAGGCCGTGGCGACCCCGAAGGAGGCGCTCGATCGCGTGCGGGCCGGCGGGGTCTCGGTCGTCGTGCAGGACATGAACTTCTCCGCGAACCAGACCTCGGGCGCGGAGGGGGTCGCGCTGTTCCGCGCGCTCCGCCAGCTCTCGCCGGGGCTGCCCGTCGTGCTGCTCACCGCGTGGAGCTCGCTCGAGACCGCCATCACGCTCGTGAAGGAGGGCGCGGCCGACTACCTCGAGAAGCCGTGGAACGACGACAAGCTGCTCGCGACGGTGAAGAACCTGAGCGAGCTGTCGCGCCTCACCGGCGAGAACCGCGCGCTGCGGGCGGCCGCGAGCCAGGCGCGCGCCGAGCTCGAGAAGACCCACGACCTGCGCGGCCTCGTCTACGCGAGCGACGCGATGCACCGCGTGGTCGCTCTCGCCGTGCAGATCGCCCGCGCCGACGTGCCCGTGCTGATCACCGGCCCGAACGGCGCCGGCAAGGAGAAGCTCGCCGAGATCGTGCAGGCCGCGTCGCGGCGCAAGGACAAGCCGTTCGTGCGGGTGAACGCCGGCGCCCTCCCCGACAACCTGCTCGAGGCGGAGCTGTTCGGCGCCGAGGCCGGCGCGTTCACCGGCGCCCAGAAGCTGCGCGTCGGTCGCTTCGAGTCGGCCGACGGCGGCACGCTGTTCCTCGACGAGATCGGCAACCTGTCGCTGTCGGGCCAGATGAAGCTGCTCCGCGTGCTGCAGACCGGCGAGCTGCAGCGCCTCGGGAGCAACGTCACGCGCAAGGTCGACGTGCGGGTCATCAGCGCGACCAACGTGGATCTGCAGCGCGCCATCGAGGAGCGCGCGTTCCGCGAGGACCTGTATTTCCGGCTCAACGTGATCGAGCTGCGCGTGCCGCCGCTCGCCGAGCGCCGTGACGACGTGCTGCCGCTCGCCGAGCGGTTCGTGGTCGAGTTCGCCGAGGAGGCCGGCGAAGGGCCGGCACCCGCCCTCGCGGACGACGCGCGCCGCGCCCTGCTCGCCCACCCCTTCTCGGGCAACGTGCGCGAGCTGCGCAACCGCGTGCAGCGGGCGGTCCTCCTGTGCCAGGACGGCGTGGTGCACGCCGCCGATCTCGACCTCGACGGCGCGCGGGCGCCGCGGAGCAGCGTCGCCTCCCCTGCGAGGAGCGAGCCCACCTCGCGCGAGATCGAGGTCGACCGCGCCTCGCTCGAGGCCCTCCTCGAGCGCCTCGACTTCAACATCTCGAAGGCGGCCGCCGAGCTCGGCTTGAGCCGGCAGGCGCTCTACCGGCGCATGGAGCGCGCGGGCGTGAGCCTCGAGCGCAAGGTCAAGAAGTGACCCTGCTCGACGCAGCCCTCGGCGGCGCGCTGCTCCTCTGCCTCTTGTGGCTCTTGCAGCAGCGCCAGGCGCTCGCGCGCGTCGAGCGGGCGAGGGACCGCGTCGAGGGCCGCCTCGACCAGGCCGAGCGGTCCCTCCGCGAGGGCGACGATCTGCTGCGGGCGCTCGGCGATCACGCGCCGATGGCGATGGTCATCTACACCGAGGAGGGCGCGCTCGCGTACACCAACGTGGAGGCGCGCGAGCTGTTCTTCGAGGGGCGCGAGCCGCCCGCGGGCACCCAGTTCCTGAGCCTGCTCGAGGGCGGCCCCGAGACCCTGCGACGCGCCGTGGTGGGCGAGCGGGACGAGCTCTTCACCGTCGACGAGGCGGGGGAGCGCGAGATCTACCACGTGGGCAAGCGACACTTCCGCAGCGGCCAGGGCAAGCTGCTGACGCTGCTGATGGTCAAGCGGCTCACCCACGAGCTCGGGCGGCAGGAGCTCGAGGCCTGGAAGCGCATCATCCGCGTCATGGCGCACGAGATCGGCAACTCGCTCGCGCCGGTGTCCTCGCTCGTGCACTCGGCCCGGGTGCTCACGCGGGGCAAGGACGAGAGCGGCAAGCTCGAGCGCATCTTCGAGACGATCGCCGAGCGCGCCGACCACCTGCGCTCGTTCCTCGAGCGCTACGCGACCCTCGCGCGCCTCCCCGAGCCGCGCAAGCGAGCGGTGGAGCTCGGCGCCTTCCTCGCCAAGGTCGGCGCGATGTTCCCGCACGTGGCCGTCACCGCCGGCTCCGGCGAGGCGCACTTCGACCCGGCGCAGCTCGAGCAGGTGCTGATCAACCTGCTCAAGAACGCGGCCGAGGCCGGCGGCGAAGCCGAGGCCATCGAGCTCGAAGGCGCGATCGACCCCGACGGCAGCGTGCGCATCGTCGTGCGCGACCGCGGCCAGGGGCTGTCGAGCGAGGTGATGGGGAGCGCGTTCGTGCCGTTCTACTCCACCAAGGAGAAGGGCTCGGGCCTCGGGCTGCCGCTGTGTCGAGAGATCGTCGAGGCACACGGCGGACGGCTGCGGCTGCAGAACCGCGCCGGCGGCGGCGCCGAGATCGTGGTGCGGCTGCCGGCGCGCGACACCACGGGCGACGACTTCCGCGTGAAGCTGACGCTCACGCGCGGCTGACGACCCGCGCGGCGGACGGCCCCCATGCTAAGGTCCCGCCCGGGCGTTCGTCGCGCGCCTGGAGGATTGCATGTTTCACCGTCACAACGAGGGCGCCGAACGGATGCGCCAGCGCAAAGAGGCCGAGGATCAAGCGCCCCGCCTCTCCGATTCGTGTCCCACCCTGCAGACCCTCCGGCTCCAGCTGCGGTTCCGTCGCGGTGAGACGCGCATCGAGGATTCGGCCCACGTGAAGATCGTCGTGGTCGCCCGCGCACCTGCCATGTTCTTCGTGCCCTGCGCCGACAAGGAGTGCCGCGAGGGCGGTCACGACATCACGAGCATGGTGATGGACGGCCTGCGCCGGAAGCAGACCACGGTCACCGGCGAGGACGCCTGCCACGGCACGCTCGGCTCGGCCCAGAGCCGGTGCAGCGGCTCGCTCGAGTTCGTCGCCACCGCGACCTACGGCTGATCTCCCGGTCGGCCACGCATCCACACGCGAAGCGCTGGCGTCGGAGCCGTGGGGCGCTCCAACGCGTCGACGACCTGGCCGAACGTGCGCGCGTCGAGGACGAGTCGCACGGGAATCGAGGCCTCGTCGGAAAGAGCGTCCTCGTCGGCGGTCACCGAGACGCTCGTCGAAGTCTGCGACGGGTCACTCATCGTTGTCACCTCTCCCAGCCGCAGGAGGCACCAACTCTAGCAGCCCCTATGGAGGGCGCCACGTCGGGTCAGAGCCGGGCGAGCAGGCGCTTCGCGAAGAGATAGGCGTCACCCGGCCAGCGCGCCGAGAGGTACGCGCCGTCCTCCACCACGAAGGCGTGGCGGTCGTCGTCGTCGGTCCCGCGGGTGAGGCCGAGCGGTCCGCGCACGAACTGGTGCGGCGAAGCGAGGGTGCTCTTCACCTCGTCCTCCACGTAGGCCGGGTAGGTGCGGTAGTAGCCACCGAGCTTCCACGCGGTGATCGCGTACGCCGACCACTCCATCCACTTCGGCAGGCAAGTGGTCGTGCGGTCGCGCAGGATCCCCGCGCGCGCGGCGACGAGGACGCCGTGGCAGATGGCGGCGATCGGTCGACCGGTCTCGGCGAAGGCGCGGACCTTGGCCTGCAGCGGCGCGCTCGCGAGGTACTGCTTCATCCCCTGCGCGTGCCCACCCGGGAGGAGCAGCGCGTCGAAGTCGCCGGGGACGATGGCGTCCCACGCGATCGGCGCCCGGAACGCCGGGTCGGCCTCGAGCTCGCGATAGAAAGCGCGTGGCTCCGGGTCGGCGCCGAGCTGTCCGAAGAGCACGCCGCGGAGGAGGAGCGGATCGCACGCCGCGGTGGCTCCCCGCTCGGTGGCGAACACGACCTCGTGGCCGGCGCGCGTGAGCAGGCGCCACGGGACCGCGACCTCGGTGGTGTCGAAGTCGCGATCGGGCAGCGGGCAGAGGACGCGCTTGTTCGCCATGGCCCGGTGTAGCGGCGTCGAGAG
>JAEUKC010000177.1:0-3532 GCA_016794445.1 Myxococcales bacterium | reverse complement strand
GTCGATGGTCTCGAAGCCGGTGAGGACGTCGAGCTTGGTGACGATGAGGTCGGTGAGGCCGTTGACGCGACGGGCGTAGCGGAGGGCGGGCAGGTCGAGCCAGCCGCAGCGACGGGGACGCCCGGTGACCGCGCCGAACTCGCCGCCGGCCTTGCGCAGGCGCTCGCCGATGGCGTTGTCGAGCTCGGTGGGGAAGGGACCGCCGCCGACGCGGGTGGTGTAGGCCTTGGTGATCCCGACGACGCGACCGATCGCGGTCGGGCCGACGCCGGCGCCCGTGCACGCGCCGCCGGCGCTCGCCGACGACGACGTGACGTAGGGGTAGGTGCCGTGGTCGAGGTCGAGCAGGGTGCCCTGCGCGCCCTCGAAGATCACGACCTCGTCGCGGTTCAGCGCGTCGTCGACGACGATGGAGCCGTCGCCGAGGAGCGGCACGAGGCGCGCGGCGAACGGCGTGACGGCCGCGACGATCTCGGCCGGCGTCGGGATGGCCTCGCCGGCCTCGCGCAGGAGCGGGCTCCAGGCCTCGAGGGCGCGCGCGACGTGGCGCTCGAGGCGCGGCAGATCGCGGAGGGCACCGAGGTGGACGCCGTTGCGACGCGCCTTGTCCTCGTAGGCGGGGCCGATGCCGCGCTTGGTGGTGCCGACCGCGAACTTGCTGTTCTTCTCGCGGAGACCGTCGACCAGGCGGTGGTAGGGCAGGATCATGTGGGCGCGGTCGGAGAGGACGAGGCGCTTGTCGCCGTCCTTCCAGACGCCCTTCTGCACGAGCTCGTCGAGCTCGGAGACCAGCGCCTGCGGATCGACGACCATGCCCGGGCCGAGCACGCAGCGCGTCTTCGGGCGCAGGATGCCGCTCGGGACGAGGCGCACGACGATCTTGTCGTGCCCGCCCTTGTCGTTGGGGATGACCAGCGTATGCCCCGCGTTGGGGCCGCCGGCGTAGCGGACGACCAGATCGGCGTCCTCGGTGAGCAGATCGACGATCTTGCCCTTGCCCTCGTCCCCCCACTGCGCACCCACGATCACGACACCCGCACGCATGACAGACTCCTTCTAGGAACGCTCTTCGGAACCGAGACGAGAAACGATGGCGGCACACGCGCCCGCGGTGGGCACGCTCGTGCGCGAGCCGGAGCGGTCTTCGAACGAGACCTCCTCGGCCCGCGCTTCGACGACCAGGGCGTACGACCAGTCGGCCGCGTAGCGCGCGGCGTCGGCCGAATCGCCGCCGAGCACGGCCACGGGGACGTGCGCCGCGCGGAGGGCCCGCGCGAGGCTCGCCGCGCCGACGCCGTGCACGACCACGCGCCGCGGTCGCACGAGGAGCGGGGACTTGGCGGCGCGCAGGGCCCAGAGGAGCGCGTCGACGTCGAGCGCGAGGCCGCTCGCCGGCAGCGGGCAGTCGAACCGCTCGAGGAGCTGGTCGTAACGGCCGCCGGCGCCGACCGGCACGCCCGGGCCCTCCGCGAGCACCTGGTAGAACGGGCCGGTGTAGTAGGCGAGGCCACGCACCTCGCCGAGGTCGACGGTGAGGGTGACGCCGGGGACGCCCTCGAGCTCCTTGCCGAGCTGCGAGACGAGCTGCCGGAGCTCGGCGATCGCGGGCGCCGCGGGTGAGGTGAGGAGCGCGGCCGGCGGGGACTCGAGCAGCGAGGGCGCGCCGTGCAGGTCGCAGAGCGCGGCGAGCGCGGCGGCGATGGGGAGTTCTCCGGCGAGGCGGGTGACCTCGGCGCGGTCCTTGTGGCCGAGCGCCACGGCGAGCGACTCGGCGAGCGCCGGCTCGAGGCCCGCGACCAGCGACTTGAACACGTCGGCGTGGCCGAGGTCGATCTGGAAGCTCGGCAGCCCCATCGCGGAGAGCGCGCGGGCGGCGAGCACGAGCAGCTCGGTGTCGCCCTCGAGGAAGCGGACGCCGAGGAGCTCCACGCCGAGCTGGGCGATCTGCCGGTGGGTGCGCGCGCGCGAGCCGACGCGGCGGCGCAGCACGGAGGCGTCGTACGCGAGCCGGTAGGGCGGGGTCATGTGCGGCAGGCGCGTGGCGACGAGGCGCGCGATCTGGGGCGTGACGTCGGGCCGCAGCGCGACGACCTCGCCGGTCTCGGGCTCGACGAAGCGCACGATCTCGCGGGGATCGAGGGTGCCGAGGCCGCGCTCGATGGTGTGCGCGTACTCGAACACCGGCGGGATGACCTGCTCGTAGCCGAACAGCTCGGCGTGCCCGAGGAACGCGCGCGCCACGGCGCGGCGGGCGGCGGCCTCCTCGGGGAGGAGATCGCGCATGCCCGCGGGCAGAGGGTGCTCGAGCGAAGCCATCGAAAGCGCGGCAGCCTTGGACATGACTCGCCGGGGGGCAAGGCCGGCGCTTGGCACGCCGCGCTCGCTCTCCTACGGACGCGGGATGGCCGAACAGCCCGGGCTCCCCACCATCGACCTCAACGAATACGGCGGCCGCAAGCCGGACGGCGAGCGGCAGTCCATGAACCGCCGGCTGTTCATGCAGCTCCTGGTCGCGCGGGTCGACAAGCCGACCGCCGCGGCCGACCGCGCGCGCGCCGAGCTCACCGAGCGCAAGGTGCCCGCGGTGATCTACGCCGACATGATGCACCCCCGCGGCCTCGGCGTGCTCACGTGGAGCGAGGACCCGGCCCACTTCGTGCGCGACGTGCGGCCGCTCTTCGAGGACGGCGCGCTCGCGAGCGCCGAGATCGTCCCCGAGTTCGGCATGGTCGGCCGCGCCTACTCGAACGGCTACGAGCCCGATCTCGAGCACGTGCTGCTCCGCCGTTCGGTCGACAACGTGCTGAACGTCGCCTACCCGTGGCACATCTGGTACCCCCTCCGCCGCACGGGCGCGTTCGCCAAGCTCGACGAGAAGGAGCAGGGGAGCATCCTGCGCGAGCACGCGGTCATCGGCCACGCCTACGGGCAGTCGGGCCACGCGCACGACGTCCGCCTCGCGTGCCACGGGCTCGACGCGGAGGACAACGAGTTCCTCATCGGGCTCGTCGGCAAGGAGCTGCACCCGCTCTCGCACCTCGTCCAGACGATGCGCAAGACCCGCCAGACGAGCGAGTTCATCGCCAAGATGGGGCCGTTCTTCGTGGGGCACGTGGCGCACCGGATCGCCTAGCGAATCCATTCTGTATCTATTCACGCGTCTGCGTGTTCGGGGCAAAATTGCTGGCTACTTCGGCTTGCTAGGCTCCTCGTATCTATTCATAATCATCCTCGATGGCCACCGTCGAGGCGCTGATCTTCGCTCTCCAGCGGCGGGGGGTCGCGACCGCGTGGGACCTCGCCGCCGAGCTCGGCGTGAGCCAGCCCACGCTGTCTCGCCTCGTGACGCGGGCGCGCGCGAGCGCGGCGGTGGTCGCGATCGGCAAGGCCAGGGCGGCACGCTACGCCGCGGTCGACCCGACCACGAGCTTCCGCGGCGGGGTGACGGTGCACCGGGTGGATGCGCAGGGTCGGATCACGCCGTTCGGGAGGCTCGTGCCGCTCGTCGGCGGCTCGGTGTTCATCGGTGATG
>JAEUKC010000166.1:0-5294 GCA_016794445.1 Myxococcales bacterium | reverse complement strand
GTTCGACCTCGAGTGGATGGAGGGCGGGATGGTCGACCAGGTGCGGTGGATCCTGGCCGGCCACAAGCTCTACGTGAAGCCGTCGATCGACTTCGTGCCGTTCATCTACAACCCGCTCTACTTCTACGTGAGCGCGCTGGTGGCCAAGGTCACGGGGGTCGGCTACCTCCCGCTGCGGCTCGTGTCGTTCGTGGCCTCGCTCGGCACGTGCGCGCTGATCTACCGGCTCGTGCGCCACGAGACGGAGGACGCGCGGCTCGGCCTGCTCGGCGCCGGGCTCTACGCGGCCACGTTTCCCAAGTCCGTGCAGTTCATGGACATCGCGCGGACCGACTCGCTCTACGTGTTCCTGGCGCTCGCCGCCGTCGCCGTGCTGCGCCTACACCCCACCTCGCGCGGGCGGATCGGCGGCGCGGTGTTGCTGGTGCTGTCGTTCCTGACCAAGCAGTCGGGCGCGCTGGTCGCGGGCGCGGTGTGCCTCGCCCTCTTGTGGGAGCAGCGCAAGGCGGCCCTCCCGTTCGTGCTGGTGGTGGCGGGGGGCATCGGTGGCAGCGTGTTCGTGCTCGATCACCTGCACGACGGCTGGTACCGGTTCTACGCGTTCGAGCTCCCGTCCACCCACCAGCTCGTGCCGTTCCTGTGGGGCGGGTTCTGGACCGACGACGTGATGGGCCCGATGACGCTGGGCATCGCCTTCTCCGCCTTCTTCCTCGTGTGGCGCTTCTCGCCGCTCTACCTCGCCGCGTTCGCCGGTGCGGCCGCGGCCGCGTGGTCGGGGCGGCTGCACGACGGCGGGTGGCTGAACGTGGTGATGCCGTTCTTCGCGGTGATCGCGCTCGCGGCGCCCATCGGGCTGCACTGCGCGCTCTCCACGGTCGGGGAGAGCGAGTCGAAGAGCCGCGACCGCGCCGAGGTCTTCCTCTGCGGGGCGTTCGCGGTGCAGCTGGCGCTCCTCGCCTACGACCCGCGGCGCATGGTGCCGAAGGCCGCCGACAAGCAGGCCGGCCTCGAGCTGATCGAGAAGATCCACGCGGTGCCGGGCGAGGTGTTCATGCCCACGCACAGCTACTACCCGGTGATCGCGGGGCGGCGCGGCTACCTGCACCAGATGGCGGTGGACGACGTGCTGCGCGGCGACGCGGGCGTGGTGGGCGCGGTGCTCAAGGAGGAGATCCGGCGCGCGCTGCTCTCGAAGAGGTTCTCGCTGGTGATCACGGACAACGACTTCTTCGCGGACGAGGTGCGCGCGGGGTACCGACCGATCCGCAAGGCGGTCGACAAGGATGGCGTGTTCTACCCGGTGACCGGCGTGCACTACCGCCCGGGCGAGCTGTTCGTCCCGAGGTGATCACCGGCGTCGACGACCGCGGCCGACGAGCGCCAGCGCGGCGATCAGCAGACCCATCGCGCGACCGCCGGACAACGAGGCATACGCGCACCCGCTGTCATCGGCCGTCGTCGAGGACGGAGAGGGCGTGCACTTGCTGCCATCGCACACGAACGAAGGCGCGCAGTCACTCGTGGTCGTGCAGTCGGTCCGACAGGTTCCCGGCGAGTCGACGCACACGTAGGGCGCGCACTTGGTCTGTTCACCGGTGGACGCGATCGACGTCGTCTTGTCGGCGGAGCACGCGGAGCCGCCGGCGGCGACGCACTTGCTCGCCACGCATCGATATCCAGCGGGGCAGTCCGGATCCAGGGCGCACACCGCGCCCGCGCACTCCTTGGCGCAGCACCGACCGTCGGCGCAGTACCCGCTCGCGCACTCGACGCCCACGGTGCAAGCCGCGCCGGCCGCGCTCGTCGGGGTGAGGCGGAAGGCGTAGGCGGCCCCGCGACTCTCGGCGCGTGCGTCCGCCCCCACGAGCACCGTGTCGCCGGAGCAGGCGACGGCTTCGCCGAAGAGATCCCCAGCGACCCCGTCCTTCGCGGTGAGCCTCGGGAGCTGCGTCCAGCTCGTGCCCGCGCGCTTGAACACATAGGCCGCGCCGGTGTTGCCGGCGCGGTGAAAGGCGCCGACGACGGCGGTGTCGTCGCCGAGCGCCACCGCGCCGAAGTTGTCGCCCGGCTTCGCGTCCGAGGCCGACAGCTTCGCCTGGTGGGACCACGTCGTGCCGCTCCGCTGGAGGACGTAGGCCGCCCCGGTCTCGCCACCGATCCCGTTGGCGCCGACGAGCGCCGTGTCTCCGCGCAGCGCCACGGACAGACCGAATCCGGCCCCTGTCACCTCGTCGCCCCCCGGAGGCGCGAGGAACTGCTGCTCGGACCAGACGCCCGCCTTGCGGACGAGGACGTAGGCGCGCCCGATGGCGAAATCGTAGAACGGCGCCCCGACGACGGCGCTGTCGCCGGAGGCCGCGACGGCCCAGCCGAAGCGATCGCTGGCCTTCTTGCCCACGACGCGCGCCTCCTGGGTCCACGTGGTCCCGCTGCGCCAGAATACGTACGCGGCGCCCGTCCGGGAGTCCTTCTCGGGCGCACCGACGATCGCCGTGTTCCCCGCGACCGCGACCGAGAAGCCGAAGCGGTCCCCTGCCACGAAGTCGGACGCGGCCAGCTTCGCCTGCTCGGACCACGTCGTCCCGACGCGCACGAAGACCCACGCGACGCCCTGTCCCGGCGCGCCGACCACCGCGGTGTTGCCGTCCAGCGCGACCGATGTCCCGACGGCGTCCTTGCCGACGAGGTCCTTCGGGGTGAGGACCGCACTCTGTGACCAGACGCCCGCCGACCGCGTGAAGACGGCCGCCGTGCCCTGCAGCCCCCCCTTGCCGTAGGCGCCGACCAGCGCTGTGTCACCGTCGACCGCGACGGCGTATCCGAAGTGGTCTCCCGCGGCCTTGCCCGCGAGCTCCAGGGTTGCTTCGGGTGCGCCGTAGAGAGGCGCCGCTCGAACGAGGGTCGGAGTCAGGATCAAGAAGCCGACCGTCAGGAGGGAACCCCATCGCATCGGCGAATCGTAACCGCGTTCCTGGTGAGCCTTCGATGAACGTGCGCTCTGCGGTTCGAAGGAAATACGGCAGAGGCGTCACCGCACGTCGATCCAGGTCCCCGCCGGGGACCGCGCGCGAAACGAGGGCTTCTCGAACGCGAATCCCGCGAAGTCGAACGACCACTGCGAGCAGGTGCCGGGTTCGAACGACGGATGCGCCGACAGGTTCAGGTTGGCGGACTTCGACGCGTCGACGAGGCTCTGGAAGTCGAACGCGCAGTCGCGATCGCGGTACTCGCCGTACCCGACCGCGAGGATGGTGCGGTCGCTCTTCACGAGGCTCACCGTGAGGAAGGTGCCGGTCTCCACGTAGTAGGGGGACGTCGTGCGCGCGTGACCGACGAGCGTCGCGGCGGTGTCGAACACACAGATCTCCATGGGTGCGTCGCCCGCGAAGGGCAGCTCGCCCTTGGGCACGGGGACCGGTCCGCTCTGACCCCAGCCGAGCAGTCGATCACCATCCCACGCGACGACCGCGAGGCAGGACATCGCGGGCAGCTCGACGCTCGTGCCCTTGTCGAGGTCGAGGATGCGATCGTGCCGCTCGTAGCCGCCTGCCACCTTCTCCCACGAATTCATGCGCAGGAAGCGCTTGCTCGGATCGAGGGACCAGCCGAGCACGAACGGGTGGAACGCCACCCGTTTGCCACCGCGCAGCATCACGATCGCGTGGTCGCGATCAGAGTACTCCGGGCCGCTCACCTCGAAGGTGTGGACGCGGATCGCGAGCCCCGAGGTGGCCGCCAGGGTGACGGTGCTCGAGGCGAAGGTGGCGAGCTCGCCCTTGGCGTCGAGCGCGTGGTGGCTCGAGGGCTTCGCGACCTTCACGGGGGCGGCCTTTGGCGGCACGTCGTTCGGCAGCAGCTTCAGGCGCGGCGTGCCGTGGAGCCGCTTCGGGGGCGTCTTGGCGACCACGGGAGGTGGCACGCTCGGCGCCGCGACCAAGACGTCGGACGCGGCGTCCACCTTCTCTGCCGTGACCACAGGGCTCGTCGCCAGTTCGCTGGGAACCGCGCGCTCGACGCGCGTCGTCTTGCTCCGACAAGCGAGGAGAGACAGTGGCAGCAGCGAGGCGAGCCACCGGCGGTTCATGCGTCAGAGCGCGATCTGACCGAGCAGGGTCCACTGCGTGTACGAAGGGGATGTGCTGGTCTTCGGCCACAGATCGCACGACGCGACGAACCCGATGGGGAGGATCTGCGCCTCGAGCTGGATGCGGACGCCAAGGCGCGTGTCGGGCCGCACCTGGATCGGCATCCCGAGGCCGAACCCGAACGAGGGGATGATCAGCAGCGCGTTGGAAGCGGCGAGCACGAGCGGGGTGACGTTCCAACGACCGCGCGCGTCGGTCTCGGCGGACACCTGGTAGAGGAGCCAGCTCGGCGCGGCGACCTCCCACCCGAGGCGCATGCGGAAGCTGCCGTCGTCGCCGAGGGTGCCGCCGAGCCCGAGGATCACGCCGCCGTTGCGGAGCGGGAACTGCGGCATGTGCAGACCGACCCGGAGCTCGGCGACGTTCGACGTGCGCGTGCCGTCGGGAGCTTCGGTCCAGCCGTCGAGGCCGTCGATGTCCCAGTCGCGAGGCGCGCGGAGCTTGGCCACGCTCGTGAAGCCCGGCGCCTGCAGCTCGGGAGCGGGCGCGGTGATCAGCACGTCGAGGATGCGCCGGATGCTCGGCGTGTGGAGCACGAGGTGGCGGGCGTGCACCGCGGAGGGCTTGAAGCCGAGGCGTCCGGTGGTGCGGACGCCGTCGAAGGACGCGGCGACGGCCAAGACGCGGGTGGCGTTCGCGCCGATCGACAGCGCGAAGGTGGTAGGCGGAGCCTGGCCGTATGGCGGCGACTTGCCTTCGGACGCGACCGCCGTCGTCCACGCGGAGGTGGCGACTCCGTCGAGCGTGACGCGGAGGTCGTGCGCGCTCTGGTCGACGACCACCGAACCGCCACCTTCGATCGGGGCCGCCCCCTGGTTCACGAGCGTGTAGGTCACCCGCACCGCGCAGCGGGGAGCGTCCGCGGGGCCGACCTCGCACGCGACGTCGGTGTCGGCGCGTGTGACCAGGATGCCGTCGGAGAGGCGCAGCCCCTGGATCAACACCGGCGCCAGTTGCGGCGCCGCCACGGCGCGGGCCGAGGGCGCGCTCGTCGACAGCGCGGCGAGCACGCCGAGGGAGAGTGGCCATCGGAACATGGCGCCAGCGTACTGCACTCCCTCGCGTCCTGCGGGACCGTTCGGCCCCCACCCGCAGACGTCTGCGCGTCCACCCGCAGACGTCTGCGTGTCCAGCCGCAGACGTCTGCGC
>JAEUKC010000122.1:0-23818 GCA_016794445.1 Myxococcales bacterium | reverse complement strand
GCCGCGAAGGCGTCGACGCCGTACATGCCGAGGTTCGAGATGGAGAACGTGCCGTTCGCCATTTCCTCCGGTTTCAGCTTCTTGCTGCGGGCGCGCCCGGCGAGCTCACGCACCTCGGCCGCGATCTCGCGGACCGTCTTGTGGTCGGCGTCGCGGACGACGGGGGTCACGAGGCCGTCCTCGACCGCCACGGCCACCGAGATGTCCACGCGCTGGTGGTAGAGGATCGCCTCGGGGGTGAACTGGGCGTTGCAGGCCGGCACCCGGCGGAGCGCGATGGCGCAAGCACGAACGAGCAGGTCGTTGACGCTGACCTTCTCTGGCTTTTCGCCCTCGGCGGTGAAAGCGGCGAGATCGGCGTTCACCCGCTCGCGCAGCGCCACGAGGGCATCGGCGTCGAGGTCGACCGTCAGGTAGAAGTGCGGGACGGTCTGCTTCGACTCGGTGAGCCGCCGCGCGATCGTCTTGCGCATGAGAGAGAGCGGCTTGCTCTCGGGCGCCGCGAGCACCCCCGGGACCGGGGTGGCGGCCTTCGCCGCCGAAGCGCTGAGATCGCGGGCGACGATGCGCCCGTGCGGGCCGGTGCCCTGCACGCGCCCGAGGTCGAGCGACTGTTCGCGCGCGAGCTTGCGCACGTACGGTGAGGCCTTCACGCGGCCTCCGGGCTCCGCGCTCGCCGGGGCAGGGGCCGCCGCCGGCGCCGCGCCCGGGGCAGGAACAGGAGCCGCAGCAGCGGGAGCAGCAGCGGCAGGAGCCGCAGGAGCTGCGGCCGCCGGCGCGCCGCTCTTGGCCTGCGCGACGAGCGCGCTCACGTCTTCCCCAGGGGCGCCGACGATGGCGACGGGCTGACCGAGCACCACCATGCTGCCGGGCGGCACGAGGATCGCGAGGATGGTCCCCTTGTCGAAGGACCGGAACTCCATCGTCGCCTTGTCGGTCTCCACCTCGGCGAGCAGATCGTCGATGCCGATCGTGTCGCCGACCTTCTTGTGCCAGGTCGCGAGGCGTCCCTCCTCCATGGTGGGGGAGAGCTTGGGCATGTCGAGGATCTTCGCCATGGTTACTCGAGGTAGAGGACCTTCTTGCACGCCGACACGAGCGCGGCGGGCTGGGGGAGGCAGTGTTGCTCGAGCCGCGCGTTGTACGGCATCGGCACGTCCATGCCGGTCACGCGGAGCACGGGCGCGTCGAGGTCGTCGAACCCGAGGCGCTGGATGCGATCGACCACCTCGGCGCCGACGGAGCCGTAGGGCCAGCCCTCGTGGGCGACGACCGCGCGGTGGGTCTTGCGCACGCTCGCGAGGATGGTCTCGTCGTCGAGCGGCCGCAGCGAGCGCAGGTCGACGATCTCGGCGGAGATGCCCTCGGCGGCCAGCAGCTTGGCGGCCTCGAGCGCGACGTGGGTGATGCGCGACCAGGACACGATGGTGACGTCGCTGCCCTCGTGGCACACGTGCGCCTTGCCGATCTCGACGAGCAGGTCGCCCTCGCTCGGGTCGGGCACCTCGCCCTTGACCGAGTAGAGCGTCTCGCTCTCGAAGAAGCACACCGGGTTGTCGTCGCGGATGGCGGCCTTCAGCAGGCCCTTGGCGTCGCGCGGGAACGCGGGCGCCACCACCTTGAGGCCCGGGACGTGGGCGTAGAAGCCCTCCATCGACTGGCTGTGCTGCGAGCCCACCTGGCGTGCGGAGCCGTTGGGGCCGCGGAACACGATCGGGCAGGAGAACTGCCCGCCGCTCATCTGCCGCACCTTGGCCGCGTTGCTCAGGATCTGGTCGAACGCGACGGCGCTGAAGTTCCAGGTCATGAACTCGATGATCGGCCGCAGGCCCACCATCGCGGCGCCGACGCCGATGCCCGCGAAGCCGTTCTCGGCGATGGGCGCGTCGACGACGCGCTTGTCGCCGAAGCGGTCGAACAGGCCCTCGGTGACCTTGTAGGCGCCCTGGTAGCGGCCGACCTCTTCGCCCATGATGAACACGCGGTCGTCGCGCTCCATCTCCTCGGCGATGGCCTCGCGGAGCGCCTCCCGGTAGCGAATCTCGCGGCTCATCGCGCGAACTCCCCGACGTAGGTGGTGGGCTCGAGGATGTCGGGCGAAGGCTCCGGCGCCTCCTCCGCGTGCTTGACCGCCTCGGCGGTCTCCGCCTCGATCTCGGCGTCGAGCGCGGCGAGCTTCTCCTCGCCGAGCACGGCGACCAGCGCGTCGCGCGCCTTCTGCAGCGGATCGAGCTTCTTCTGCGCCTCGATCTCCTCGGGCGTGCGGTACTTGCCCGGGTCGCTCATGGAGTGGCCGCGGAAGCGGTAGGTGCGCACCTCGACCAGCGTGGGCTCGCTCTCCTCGCGCGCCCGCGTCACGGCCTCGCCGATGCGCGCCTTCACCTCGAGCACGTCGCGCGCGAAGAACCGGTCGCGGGCCATGGCGTAGCCGAGCGCCTTCTGCGAGACGTCCTCGAGCGAGAGCGACCGCGCGAGCGGCGTGCCCATCGAGTACTCGTTGTTCTCGCAGATGAACACGATGGGGAGCTTCCACAGCGCGGCGAGGGACAGCGCCTCGTGGAAGCTGCCGATGGTGACCGAGCCCTCGCCGAAGAAGCACAGCGTGACGCGGCCGTTGCCCTGGTACTTGCTCGCGTAGGCGACGCCGGCGGCGAGCGGGATGTGCCCGCCGACGATGCCGTAGCCGCCGAGCATGTGGTGCTCGGCGTCGAACAGGTGCATCGAGCCGCCGAGACCCTGGCTGCACCCGGTGGCCTTGCCGAACAGCTCGGCGAGCACCGCGCGGGCGGGCATCCCCTTGGCCATCGCGAGCCCGTGATCGCGGTAGGTGCCGATCACGTAGTCGTCGGGCCGGAGGGCGGCGATCGCGCCGACGCCGACCGACTCCTGTCCGATGTAGAGGTGAAGGAAGCCGCCGATCTTCCCCTGCGCGTAGGCGCGGGCGCACTCCTCTTCGACCCTGCGGATCCGCTGCATCTGCCCGTACAGGCGGAGCAGCTCGTCTTGATCTTCGCTCATGGGCGCGCGGAACATAGCGGCCGATCGTCACGCCCGGAAGAGTTCCGGACACGACGCAGTGCGTTCCCGGCGACCCGAGCGCGGCCTTGGCGGGGCTTTACCCTGATGCAGAAGGGTGTTATCCATCCACAGTCCCGTGGTGGGACGGGGCCGACGCCCTGGGGTGCCTGTGCAAACGGGGACACCAGCGGAACGGGCCCTGTCCAGGCGGATCCGAATCGCCGAATCGAGGCGCGTCGAACGCCGCCAGGGGTCCTTCCGAGGGGCCAACTCGCGTGCGCGCGACCCGTCTCGCCGCCTCGGCCGAACCGACCCGAACCGTGACGGACGCCGGCTGTGTCCCGCGTCCTCCCAAAGGAAAAAGCTCTCATGACGTTCACCGAAGCCGCTGCCGAGGTCCTTCGCCTCGCGGGCAAACCGCTGCATTTCAAGGACATCACGCAGATGGCCATCGACAAGAGCCTGCTCTCGCACGTGGGCAAGACGCCCGACGTGACGATGGGCGCGCGCTTGTCGCTCCAGATCAAGAAGGAGCCCGACGGCGCCATCGTCCGCGTGAAGCCCGGCGTGTTCGGCCTCCGCGAGTGGGAGTCGGGCGGCAAGAAGAAGGGCAAGAAGAAGGCGGAGGAGGCCGAGGTCGAGGCGCGCACTCCCTCCCTGTTCAACGACGCCTCCGACGAGCCGAGCGCCGACGACGACGGGGCCGACGCCTTCGCGGCCCTGGCGAGCGACATCGACGCCGCCTCCGATCCCGTGCCCGCGCGCAAGGTCGAGTCCGGTCCGCCGGTCGACGACGACGACGAGCCCCTCGTGCTCGACGCCGACGAGAAGATGCGCGGCGAGCTCGCCGCCTCGGGCAGCGAGCTGTTCGAGGAAGAAGACGACGACGACCAGCCGCTGTTCGGCGGTCCGGAGCCCGTGCCGGGCGCGGCGCCTGGCGCGGCCGGTCCGGCGGGTGAGGGCGGTCGTCGCCGTCGTCGTCGTCGCCGTCGCGGCAAGCGTGACGAGGGCGGGGCGCCGGGGCAGACGTTCGGTGGGGCCTCGCGTCCCCCGTCCTTCGAGGGCTCCGCCACCGCAGGCGACGACGAGGACGAGACCATCGGCGTCACCATCGGCGACGAGCGCGACGAGCAGCCGACGCGTCGGGCCATCGTGCTCGAGCGCGTCCCGCAGCAGCAGCAGGGCCGCGGCAACCAGGGCGGCGGCAAGCAGCAGGACTTCCGCGCGCCGGGCTTCCAGCGCAGCGGCAACTTCGACCTGAGCGCGTCTCCGGCGCTCGAGGGCACCGAGCCGATCGACGAGCTCGCGGGTCGCGATCTGTCGGACCTCGTCCTCAGCGTGCTCCTCACCTCCGATCGCAACCAGGGCCCCGTGCCCTTCCGCGCGATCGCCGAGGCCGCGCAGCGCAAGGGTCGCCTCACCGGCGATCTGAACGTCGCCACCACCGCGCTCGCCGCCTCCGCGCGCGCCGACAACCTGCGTCGCGACGCCGAGGGCCTGCGTCCTCGCTTCCGCTTCGCGCAGGGTGGCCGCGTCGCCCCGACCGACTGGTCGCTCGGCAGCGATCTCCTCCGCCTCGAGCAGGAGGCCGTCGCCGCGCTCGATCGCTACCGCGACGCCGCGCGCCGCACCCTCGCGAGCAAGCTCCAGAAGGACCTCTCCGGTCCCGCACTGATCGAGCTCTTGCTGGTCGCCCTCGAGCGGCTCGGCTTCCGCGACATCAAGCCCGTGCGTCGCGCGGGTCTCCCGGGTGGCGAGAGCCACTTCTCCGCCGTGCACGTCACGCTGAACGACGAGGTCCGCACCGCGATCGTCCTGCGCCGCGACGGCCGCGAGATCGGCCGCGAGCGCGTCATCGATCTGCGCGGCTCGCTCCACCACTACGGCGGTGGCAGCGGCGCCGCGAGCACGGGCTGGCTCATCACGACCGGCCAGTGCCTCTCGGGCGCGCGCGAAGAAGCGGCCGCCCCGGGCACGCCGCCGGTCGCGCTGTTCGACAGCGTCGCGTTCGCGAAGCTCCTGGAGCAGGCGGGCGTCGGCGTCACCAAGACGCGCTTCGACCTGCCGTTCCCCGACCTCGAGCTCCTCGAGACCCTCCGCGGGGTGTGAGTGGTGAGGGGAGGGGGCTCACGGGCCCCCTCCTTTCTTTTGTGGGAGCCGCCCGCGGAGGCTCGGTTCACTTCACGGGCGGGGGCTTCGGGACCTCTTTGTCCGTGAGGACGCAGGAGGCGAGGTCGAAGAGCATGAACTCGAGGACCTTCTCCTGCGGGGTGAGCGCCGCCGTGGTGCAGCTCGCCGGGAACGTGCCCGAGCCGCCGCCCGACGCGATGTGGAAGCTCGAGTAGACGACGCGCCCGCACTGCGACTCGGCGGGCTTGCCGACCGGTGCGTTGAACGTGAAGTGCTGCACCGTGGAGCTGTTGCTGATCCACCGCTGCGTCGCGCCGAGCACGCCGGTCGAACGCGCGAACGTGCCGGTGAGGTTGATCTGCCCGAGGGTCGTCGTCGCGCCGACCTTCTGCAGCCACTCGGCGAGCGCCTTCCCCTTGGGGAACGTGGTGTCGATCGAGAACGGGTTCGTGGTCGAGCCCGAGCCCCAGGTGGCGGCGCCGTTCCAGGGCGTCGGCGCGCTCGCGTCGACCCAGGGGTAGCTGAGGTCGGTCGCGAACACGCGCCCGCCGGCGTCGGCGTAGTTCACGACGTTCTGCTTCGACGGCGCGTCGGTGGCGACCGACGAGCACGGGAACGCGACGAGGTCGTATTTCTTGAGGGTCGCGAGGTCGCCCCACAGCGCGGGTCCCGCCGGCGTGCTCGCGCCGAGGGTCTCGCCGTTGCCGTGGTAGATGTGGATGCGGCCCTTGCCGGTGTTGACGGTGAACTCACTGTCGTCGATGCCGATCTTGCGCAGGATGCACTCGGTCGGGTCGTAGGTGCTCGTGACGATCGCCGTGAGCGGGATGTCGCCCTCTTTCTGGTTCTTGGGCAAGCGGGTGAGGTCAGGGCCTACGGCGTTGTTGGTGCAGGCCTCGATCTTCGGGATCACGACCTGGCGGCGCCAGCGACCGATCTGGATGACGAGCGGGATGTTGTCGCCCACCGGCACGTTCTCGAGGCGGAACTTGCCGTCGGAGCCGGAGAGCGCGGAGACGATGGGCTCTCCCGAGGCGACGCCGCACTTCTCGCAGGTGACGCCCGGCTTGAAGGCGTCCACTGGCGCGTTCGGCACGTAGACGACCGCGTTGTAGAGCGGGTCGGTCTTGGCCGGGTTGAACACGGTGCCCGTGATGGTGGTGGTCGTCGTGCCGTCGGGGCACTTCACCTGCTTGCACTGCAAGCCTTTGCACGTGGGGGGACTCCCGCCCCCGTCCTCGTCGAGGAGCACGTCGAGCGTGCTGCCGCCGTCGTCGAGGCTCACGTCCCCGAGCGATCCGTCGTCCGTGCTGGCATCGCCGAGCGGCGCGGGATCGCCGTCCTGCCGCCCCGCGGAGCAGGCGAGCAGGAGCGCGGGGAAGAGGAGGGCGAAGCGGCTCATCCGTGGAGGATGCCCCGCGCACACGGACTTGGCCAGGTGGCGTGCCGACGCTGCCAGCGCAGGCCGCCCCGAGCCGCCGGGGTGGACGTTGTAGGATGGCGGCGTGCGTCCCTTCCTCCTCGCCTGCGCCCTCCTCGTCGCGATCGCGCCGAGCGCGTGCAAGCGCGACGACGACGAAGAAGAGGAGGCGCCCAAGAAGAAGAAGAAGAAGAAGGCCCCGAAGCCGGACGATTCGGTGGCGGTCGTCGACGCCGGCCCCGAGACGGACGACCTCGGCCCGAAGCCCAAGTCGCTGCCGGGTGGCGACCTGCTCGCGCCGACCGAGAGCGAGCTGCTCAAGGCCTCGGGCGGGCAGCTCACCATGTTCGTCGAGGGCGAGTCGCCCGTCTTCAAGTACGGCCGCGCGCAGCTCGGGTGGGGCGGGTTGCACGTCACCCTCTCGACCGAGAAGACCGGCTGCTCGTACGCGACCCCGGGTGACGAGTCCTACCAGATCGACTTCGATCTCTCGCCCGGACCCGGCGGCAGCTACTACGCCGGCCACGCGATCGGTCTCGCGGTGTCCTGGAACTCGGCGCGCCTCAAGCTCAAGCAGTCGCATGCCGGGCCGCACCAGACCAAGCTCCTGCTCGACCCGTTCGTGGCCAAGGACGGCGAGCACGTGAAGGGCACGCTCTTGGTCGATCAGTCCACCAAGGTCTCGCGGCCCGACGGCACCCGCGCGCAGTACGAATACCGCGTGCGCGGCGCGTTCGACGTGGTGATCTGCCCTGCGTTCGGCGGCGTGACGGGGCTCGATCCGCTCGCCAAGACCGCGGGCCCCGGGCTCGTCACGGGCATGTTCGCGGGGCACGCCTTCACCGCGAAGTCGGCGCTCGCCTTCGTGCAGAAGGACTGGAGCACCGGCCGGCACTACCTCGACTCGATCGAGCTCTACCCAGTCGAGGAGCCGCCGTGCTCCGATCGGTACAAGCTCACGGCCAGCGAGCACCTGACGATCCGCGCCATCGGCGGCAGCGGCACGCTGTTCGCGCTGACGGGCCAGCAGCCGATGGAGCCCACCTTCACGATACCGAAGACCGCGGGTGGGCTCGGCTACCCGAAGTGGTTCGGCGGCGGGCAGCGGCGTGGGTGGATCCAGTTCGATGCCTTCGATCTCTCGGCGACGAAGCTCTCCGGCGAGATGTTCGCCGAGAGCTCCCCGGGCTCGAAACCCGACGAGACCGGCAAGCTCACGGGGCGCTTCGCGGCCAAGGTGTGCGGCGGGATCTGACCCCTATACTGTACGCCTGTATAGGCTAAGCTCTCGGGGTGACCGCCGTACCCTGGTCCCGCGAGACCGGCCTCGAGGCCGTGGTGAACAAGTGGCTCGCGCGCGGCGTCGTCCGCGACGACATCGTGGCCGACGAGGAGCGCGCCTCGTCCTCGGGGCACTACGCCGAGATCCCCGCGGGGCTCCCGGCGCCGCTCCGCGCGGCCCTCGCCCAGCGCGGGATCGGCTCGCTCTACGCGCACCAGGTCGACGCGTTCCGCGCGGCGACCAGCGGCAAGCACGTCGTGGTGGCGACCCCGACCGCCTCGGGCAAGTCGCTCTGCTTCCACCTGCCGGTGCTCACCGCGCTCCTCGAGAACCCGCGCGCCCGCGCGATGTACCTGTTCCCGACCAAGGCCCTCGCGCGCGACCAGGAGGCCTCGCTCCGCGCGCTGATGCAGGAGGCCGGCGTGTTCCAGAAGGGCGTCGGCGGCGCGGTCGTCTACGACGGCGACACCCCGGGCGACGCGCGCCGCGCGGCCCGCGAGAAGAGCGGCATCGTCCTCACCAACCCCGACATGCTGCACGCGGGCATCCTCCCGCACCACGCCGCCTGGTCGGCCACGTTCCAGCAACTGAAGTACGTCGTGCTCGACGAGCTGCACACCTACAAGGGCGTGTTCGGCTCGCACCTCGCCAACGTCATCCGCCGGCTCCGTCGGGTGTGTCGCTTCCACGGCTCCGACCCGATCTTCGTCTGCGCCACCGCCACCATCGGCAACCCGCGCGAGCACGCGGCCCGGCTGCTCGGGCTCGATCCGGAGGAGATCGTGCTGCTCGACCAGAGTGGCGCGCCGCGCGGCACGCGTCGGGTGTTGGTCTACAACCCGCCCGTCGTGAACGCGGAGCTCGGCATCCGCGGCTCGTGCCCCAAGCGCGCCGTGCGCTTCACCGCCGACCTGCTCAAGGCGCGCGTGCCCACCATCCTGTTCGGCGCCTCCCGCAACGGCGTCGAGACGATGCTCAAGTACCTGCGCGAGGCCACCGCCGGGCACGTCCCGCCCGACGCGATCATGGGCTACCGCGGCGGCTACCTCGCCGACCAGCGCCGCAAGATCGAGGAGGGCCTGCGCAAGGGCGACATCCTCGGCGTCGTCGCCACCAACGCCCTCGAGCTCGGGGTCGACATCGGCGAGCTCGACGCGGTGGTGTGCGCCGGATACCCGGGCTCGATCGCGGCCACCTGGCAGCGGTTCGGTCGCGCGGGCCGCCGCGGCGCGCCCAGCATCGCGCTGCTCGTGGCCTCGAGCGCCGCCGTCGACCAGTACCTCGCGCGCGAGCCGAGCTACCTGCTCGGCTCCCCCGTCGAGGAGGCGCGCATCGACCCGAACAACGTCGAGATCCTCGTGCAGCACATCAAGTGCGCGGCGTTCGAGGCGCCGTTCGAGGACGGCGAGGGCTTCGGCGATCTCGGCGCGGATTCCACGCGCGACGCGCTGCTCTGGCTCGCCGATTCGGGCCTCGTGCACGAGGTTCGCGCCGGGGGCAAGGCGCGCTTCCACTGGGCGAGCGACGTCTACCCGGCCAACCACGTGCCACTGCGCTCGGTGTCGTGGGACAACGTCGTCATCGTCGAGCAGCGCGCCGAGCTGCAGGACCGCACGATCGCCGAGCTCGACTGGCGCGCCGCGCAGACCATGCTGCACGAGCAGGCCATCTACCAGCAAGACGGCGCGCAGTACCAGGTCGAGCGCTTCGACTTCGAGAACCACAAGGCGTACATCCGCCTCGTCGATCCGGACTACTACACCGAGGCGATGACCTACGTGAAGGTCGCCGTCCTCGAGGAGGCCGCGCGCGGCACCACGGGCGACGCGGTGCTCGCCCACGGCGAGGTGCAGGTGGTCGAGAAGGTCGTCGGCTACAAGAAGATCAAGTTCCACACCCACGAGAACTGCGGCTACGGCGACGTGCGCCTCCCGGATCTCGAGCTGCACACCACGTCGTGCTGGGTCACGCTGCCGGAGTCGCTGGTCGCCGCGCTCGCCGAGCAGGGCCTCGGTCGCTCCGGGGTGGTCGACGCGCTCCGCGGCGTGGGCCGCGCGCTCGAGACGGTCGCCACGATCGCTCTGATGTGCGACCCGCGCGACCTCGCGATGGTGGTGGAGGACAAGGCCACGGCGCAGGAGGACGCGGCGTTCACCCCGACGCTCCACCTCTACGACGCGTACCCGGGCGGCATCGGCCTCTCGCCGCGCGTGCACTCGATGTTCGCGGCGCTGCTCGCGCGGGCCCGCGGGCTCGTGTCGGGGTGCACGTGCGAGGGCGGCTGCCCGGGGTGCGTGGGGCCGTCGGTGGATCCAGGGAGCCGCCGCAAGAACCACGCGCTGATGCTCTTCGACCACCTCGCCGCCGAGACGATGCACTGACGAGCGTGAGTCTGCGATCAAGCTCGTAGGTTTGATGGCGCTGTCCGAAGCATGCGTCGAGGGTCACATCGGTGATGCACGATCGCGCGCAACAAGCGTGAAATCCGCGAGAGAAGCGGGTATTTCCGGAGTGTAGGTGCTGGTACGCGGCGTGCTGTCCGTCGACGCATGAACCGCCGCTCTGCCCTCACCTCGGCCTTCGTCGCCGCGACCTTCTCTCTCGGCGCGCTCTCGGGATGCGCGGCGCAACACACCGACCCCGTCGACGACGGCGTGGAGGTCGAGGGCGAGTTCGTCCAGGGCGGGTTCGTGATCGCCGGCGCGGCCGAGCTCGCGACCACCGTCGGCGCCGCGGGCACGGCGATCGTCTGCAACGTGGTCTGCGTGACCGTGGCGGTCGTCGCGGTGGTCGGCACCACGATCACGGTCGCCTACTTCAGCACGCGCGACCGGGAGCAAGTGCCCCCGGCCAAGGCCAGCAAGGTGCGGCTGAACCTGGACTGGAACAACGCGGGCGCCGTGTGCCCCGCGGTCAGTCCGCGAGCCCTCACCTTCCTCTCCGATCGCTACACACGTTGCCTCGCGGGGCGCGGTGGCCTCGGCGCCTGCCAGACCCGCACCTACGCCGAAGCCGAGAAGGTCCAGGCCTGCGAGTCGAGCGGCGGCGGGGCGACGTGCGCGACCGACGCGTACGTGACCTCTTCGAGCACCTCGTGCCCGCGCAACGAGAGCTTCTCGCCCGAGCGCACCGACGACGCCAGCGGCTGCACCGACAAGAAGGGCGCACTCCGCTGCAAGTCGGCGCGACACTACCCGTGCGACGGCGTGCACACCCACGGGACGCTCTCCTACAACGAGGTGCGGAGCGGCAAGTGCGTCGCCGTGAAGAAGAAGGCGGTTCGCTGCGACGGAGCGTTCACGGTCGGTGGAGCGTGCGTCGGCTCGACGGTCGAGTGCGGCGCCGGCGGTCCCTACACGAGCGGAACGTGGCCGTACTGAAGGCGTTCCTCGGCTGGGCGCCCAAGCTGCTCGCGCCACCCCCGACGCCGGCGCCCGGCGTCGAGTGGATCGCTTCGGCGAGTCCGTGCATCGCCAAGACCGCCGAGGGATACTGGAGCGACCCCACGCGCAACTCGGCGCTGCTCTACGACACGCGCAAGGAGGCGCTCACCGTCGACGGCGCGAACGCGCTCACCCTGCTCGGGTTCTGGGCGCTCGGTGTGCGCTTCGACGCCGACGGGCCCCACGAGGTGGCGGCGACACAGATCTTCGGGGACACCAGCGCGGCCGAGGCCCCTGGTCCGCACCATCGACGCCTCGGGTTCGACGTCGTGCAGTTCGACGCGATGGGCTTCGGTTGCGCGCCGCTGTCGTGCAACGGCCTCTACCCCGGCCGCGCGGTGAACCGGTACGGCCTGTTCTAAGACGAGCAGGCCGCGCGCGAGTTCGGCGAGCACGTCGGCCGGGTGGGCCTCTACGAGCCGCCGCCGTTCCACCTGGTGGAGGTGTGGGGCGACCTCGCCGAGTGAGGTCAGGGCCGCTGCGTCCTCTGGAGCGCCGCCGCCATCGCCTCCTCGTCCGCTGCCGCCGCGGCCTCGAGCGCCACACGAAGCTCCGGTGAGGCGGTCGCTTCCGCGGCCACGCGCAGGCGCGCCTTTCCCGCGTCGTCCAGCGACGGCGCGACCGCCGCGGCCGCCGCGATGCGTACGTGGACGGGCCCTTCCGGCCTCGTGGCCACCGTCAGCAGCTGCCTCGCCGTCAGCGGCGCCGCCTGCCGGAACCCGTCCGCCCGGCCGAACGTGTCGCGCAGCGCCGCGAGCCACGCCGAGCCCTCGCGTCCCTCCGCGGCGAGCGCCCGCGCGGCCTCCTCGAGATCGACCCCCTCGTCGTGCGCGAGGCGCGCCTCCTCGATGCGCTCGACGATCGCCTGCACCTCGGCGCGTCCGCGCTGGACGGCTTCGGCCATCATGCTCGAGGGCGTGACCACCACCACGTCGTGCGGCGCCTCGACCCCGCGCAGCACCAGCCGCAGGTAGATCGGCGTCCTTCCCGCGCTCGACTCGCCCTCGACCACGCTCGCAGAGACGACGTCGCCGATGGGGATGCGCCGCTGTTGCCACAGCCAGCGCAGCACGAGGCCATCGGCGCCCACCACCACGCTCCCGGGGACGAGCATGGGGATCACCGCGAGGAGGTAGGGCGCCATCAGCAGCGGTAGCGGCGGCATGAAGCCGAACCCCTTGCGGCACACGACGGCGAACACCACCGCGAGCGGGATCGTCGCGAGCCAGGTGAGCAGGCGGTTGCGCATGTGGGTGCGGCTCGGGGCGACGACGCTGAACTTCGCCGCCTTTTGCGTGGCGTCGACCCCGAGCGCCTGGAGGAGCGCGCGGGCATCCTCGATGCGGGGCAGGACGAGGTGCGTGCTCCGCTCGGCCTGCAACAGCACGTGAGCGCCGTGGGCCTCCTGCCAGGCGCGGCCCTCGCGGACCTCGCTCTTGTGGAGGAGGCGCGTGGTGCCGTGGCGGAGGGTGTCACCGTCGAGCTCGAGTCGGCCCTCGGTGACCCGAGGCGACGAGGTCACGAGGCCGATCACCGCGCCCAGGAAGCCGAGGATCAGGCCGACGCCGACGCCATTCGCGAGCAGCGGCAACAGGGCCTTGCCCGTGTGCAACCACAGCATCGCGAGCGGCCCGACCGCGAAGGCAGGCAATCCAATCCTCAGCGCGCGCGACACTCCCCGCGGCTCGAGGCGGGTCGCGAAGACGGGCTCCACGCCCGCGAGCCTACCCCGGCGCGCCGAGCGCGTTCACGTCGTCGTTCTCGAGCACCCGCTTCTCGTGGCCGTGCTTCGCCACGCGCAGCATCGCGCGGCCGACGAGCTCGGTCGTCGTGACGTACCGCGGGACCGCCTTGCGGAGCAGCGGCGTGAGCGGCGCCATCACCGTGTAGAGCGCGCGATAGAGGCGCGTCTTCGACTGGATGCCGTGCAGCGGCTGGATCACCGCCGGGCGGAACATGTGCGCGCTCCGGAACGGCATCGCGAGGAGCGCGTCCTCGGTCTCGCCCTTCACGCGGGCCCACATCGCGCGGCCCTTGGTGCCGGCGCCCGAGACGTAGAGGAAGCGCAGCGTGGGGCTCGCGAGCGCCTTCGCCACCGAGAGCGTGAGATCCAGCGTGACCTTGCGATACTGGGCCTCGCTCATCCCCGCGGCCGAGACCCCGAGGCAGAAGAGGCACGCGTCGTAGCCGGCGAGCCGGTCGGCGATCGGGGCGAGGTCGTACAGGTCCGCGCAGACGATCTCGCGGACCTTCGGGGCCTTCTCGCCGATCGAGGCGCGCCCCACGCAGAGCACCTCGTGGATCTCCGGATCGAGGAGCGCCTCGCGGAGCACGCCTTGTCCGACCATGCCCGTGGCCCCGAACAGCAGGATCTTCATCGAGTGGTTCGATGCCGCGAAGGGCGCGCGGGCGCAGCAGGCTGTCCCAGGATCGTCGCGAGCTCGGTGCTCGTGCGGGTCCGGGCGGGATCGAGCGCAGCAAGAGGCAGCTCGTGCTCGTGCTCGAGCGCGATGGCGAGCGCGTGGTGCAGCTCGTAGTGATCCGGCGCCAGACCGGCGTGCTTCATGCCCTCGAGCATCCCGACCACCACCGCCGAGGTGTTCCACGAGAGGCTGGGCGCGGCGGGGATCTCGGGGGCGGCGTCGGGCGTGCGGTGGGCCGCCTCGCACGCGCCGCGGTCGGTCGAGTGCGCGCGCCGGCACCCGAGCGGGCGCTGTTCGTACACGGCACAGAGGCCGCGCGAATCGAGGAAGGCACAGGGGATCTGCTCGCGCCGGTACGCCTCGCTCGAGAGTCCCCTCGTGCGCTTCGCGGTCTTCTCGACGCGGATCGCGAGGCCGGGCAGCTCGCGCAGGTGCCGCGCGAGGCGCGCCACCTCCGGCACGGTGACCTCGACCCGCTGGTGGCAGCAATGGCAGCATCCCGCCGCGCAGGCCGGCACGGGCTCGCCGTTGGCCGCGCCGAGCACGTCCGCCTGCACGCGGTCGACGGCGACGCCGACGTGCTCGACGACGGTGACGGGATCGACGCCACGACCGAGGGCCCTGGCCACCTCGACCCGCGTGCTCGGCCGGGGCCCCGCGTCCTCACCGCCGTACACCGGCCCGTACACCGGCAGCTTGCGACGGGACGCCATCCGTGGAGGCTAGGTCGCCGTCACCCTTTCGTCACGCGCTTGGCCGTTCCGTGGGGGGTCTGCGACCATCGTCGGTGGCGATGAATCCGGCGACGATCATGTCGATGAGCCTCGGCGTGCGGCTCGCGGCCACGACGGCCGTGGCGGCGCTGCTCCTGACGATCGTCGCGCCGCGGGCGCTGAAATCGCGTCCGCGCTCCGTGCTCGGGTTCTGCGTGGGCTACGCGTTGCTCGAGCTCGCGGCCCTCACGGTGACCCCGGGCACCTCGGGCCGGCGCATGCTCGAGGGGCTCGCCGACGTCTCCCTCGCGCTCGGCGTCGCGCAGCTCCTCTACTTCGTGGTCCTCGACCTCGTCGTCGAGCGGGGAGGCCGGCGGCCGCTCAACCAGCTGCTGCGCGACATCGTGCGCGTGATCGCCTACGTCGTGGCGGCGCTCACGGGCCTCCGCGCGTCGGGGATCGAGGCCAGCTCGATCCTCACCACCGGCACCGTGCTCACCGCGGTCGTCGGTCTCGCGCTGCAGGAGACCCTCGGTAACCTGGCGTCCGGGATGTCGATCCAGCTCGACAAGCCGTTCGAGGTGGGCGACTGGCTGCGCATCGACAAGGGCGACCTCACCGGCCGTGTGATCTCGGCCAACTGGCGGTCGGTCACCATCCAGGGCGACGACCGCCTGCACTTCGTGATCCCGAACGGCTACCTCGCGCGAAACCCGTTCACCAACTACTCGCGTCCGGGCGGCTCGTGCCGGCGCGCGCTCTACGTCACCGTGCCCAACGACGTCCCGCCGACCCGCGTGCGGGCCGCGATCCTGGCGGCGTGCGGGGACTGCCCCGAGGTGCTCACCGACCCGGCGCCGTCGGTGGTCACGCAGGCTTTCACCGAGCTCGGCATCCAGTACTGGCTCCGGTTCTTCATCGCCGACTTCGCCGCGCGCGACCGCGTGCACGGCGAGCTCCACACGCGCGTGTGGTTCCACCTGCACCGCGAGAAGATCGACCTCGCCGTGCCCGCGCGGCGAGCCTCGGTGCAGAACGTCGACGGCGAGGCCAGGGCCCGCATGGCCGAGGAGGTGGTCGCCGACCGCCGCGCCGCGATCGACGCGGTCGACTTCCTCCGCCCGCTCGGCGACGCCAGCAAGGACCTGCTCGCGCGGCGCGGCCACCGCAAGCTGTACGCCAAGGGCGAGACCGTGATCCGTCGCGGCGAGACCGGCCGCGAACTCTACATCGTGCGCCGGGGGGCCGTCGTGATCCGGGTCGACGATCAGGACATCGCGCACCTCGGACCAGGGCAGTTCTTCGGCGAGCGCGCGCTCCTCACCGGCAGCGCGCGGCACGCCAACGTGATCACCGAGGAGGAGACCGAGGTCTTCGAGATCGACGACCACATGTTCCAGGAAGTCCTCCAGGCACAGCCCCAGATCGCGGAGGACATGAGCCGCATCGTGGCCGAGCGGGAGGCCGAGCTCGCCTGTCGCGTCAGCGGCACCCCGCCGAGCCCCGAGACCACCGGGCAAGCCACGGCGGACCTCCTCTCGAAGATCAAGTCGGTCTTCGGGCTCTGACGCGCGGGTCCGAGTTCACGGAGTGCGCATCTCTTCGGGCGCGCGGTGCGCCACCATCATGTAGACACCGGCCCCGGAGAGCTTGGCACCGGCGATGGGCTCACCCGCGCGCGCGACGGCCTTGCAGTCGCCGCCCTGTGCCTGCGCGACGCGCCGCACGAGCGCGAGCCCGAGGCCCACCCCGCCGAACTGCCGCGTCGTCGAGCCGTCGACCTGCACGAAGGCCTCGAACACGTGCTCGATCTCGTCCTCGGGGATGCCCGGACCCGCGTCGGCGACGTAGAGCTCGTAGTGCCCGGGGACGTTGCGGACCCGCACCCCGGCCTGGCCACCACGGGGCGTGAACTTGCATGCGTTGTCGAGGATCTGGGCCACGGCGCGCCCCACACGGTCGGCGTCGCCGTACGCCGGCAGCGGTCCGCGGGGCAGCTCCTCGACGAGCTCGACGCCCTGGTCGGCCATCTTGTCCGCGAGCGAGGCGATGGCGCGGCGCACGGTGTCGAGGAAGTCGTAGTCCTTGTGGACGAAGCGGATCTTGCCGGTCTCGAGGCCGGTGACGTCGAGCAGGTTGTCGATGAGCCCGCGGAGCCGCCGCGTGCAGTCGTCGGTCGCGCGGAGGGCCTTGAGCTGCGCCTTGCCGAGCGGGCCGAGCTCCTCGTTGATCAGCATCGACAGGTAGCCGACGATCGGCGTGAGCGGGGTCGCGAGCTCGTGCGAGACGTTGCGGTAGAACTCCTTGCGCAGCTTGTCCATCTGCCGCAGCCGCTCGTTGGCGGTGACGAGCTCGGCCACCTTCTCCTCGAGGTGCCGCACGATCTTCTCGCTCTGCGCGCGCAGCCGGCCGTCGCCCTGCGCCGTCGGCCGCTCGCGCCGGCCCTGCAGGTAGCTCCGCACCTCGTCGGCGAACTTGCGCGCCTGGATCGGCTTCTGGATGAACCCGTCGCACCCGACGGCGAGCGAGGTGTCGCGGTCCCCCTCGGCGGTGATGGCGACCAGCGGGGTGCTCGCGGTCGCCGGGTCGCTCCGCAGGCGGAGCGCCACCTCGTACCCGTCCAGGTCCGGGATGTTGAGGTCGATGAGGACCAGGTGGGGCCGCAGCTCGAGCGCCTTGCGCACGCCCTCGAGGCCCGTCTCCGCGTCGACCACCTGCATGCCCTCGGCCGCCAGGAGCTTGCGAACGAGGAGCCGGTTCGCCGGGTCGTCCTCGATGTGCAGGATGGTGGTCGGGCGCGTCATGACCGCCCAGCGTAGACGCGCCGCCCCGGAACCGACTAGCGTCCCGGTCCGTCATGCGTCCGGTCCGTCCTTCTCTGCTCCTCCTTCTCTCTCCCATGGCCGCGCTGGTGTTCGCCGGCTGCAACGGCCTCGTCGCGCCGATCAGCGACGACCCGAACCCGCCCGCGCCGACCGCGCTGCCGCACCCCGCCAACAACCTCGTGGTCCCGCCGGCGCCCACGCCCCGGCCGCAGCCCACGAGCAAGCCGGCGCCGCCGTCGCCCACGGCGCCCACGCCCGCGCCCGCGGACACCGAGGAGAAGGTCACGGCGAGCCACATCCTGGTCAGCTGGAAGGGCTCGATGCGGTCGACCCAGACCCGCACCAAGGAAGAGGCCAAGAAGCGCATCGACGAGGTCATCGCCAAGCTCAAGAAGGGCGAGGACTTCGCCAAGCTCGCCGCCGACTACGGCGAGGACGGCACCAAGATGCGTGGCGGCGACCTCGGGTCGTTCGCGCGCGGCGACATGGTCAAGCCGTTCGCCGACGCGGCGTTCGCGCTCAAGCCCGGCGAGGTCTCCGGCATCGTCACGACCGACTTCGGCTACCACGTCATCAAGCGCACGAAGTGAGCGGGGTGGCCGCAGAGGCGGCAGGGATCCGCGATCGCGGGATCCACAGCGGCACCGAGAGCCTGCTCACCCTCACCGCGACCGAGGGCCCGACGACGCTGGGGCGCGGCGCGGATCGCGCACCGCTGGCTGCGCTGCGTTTCTCGGGCGGCGATCGCGGCACCGACGTCGAGCTGCCGAGCGGCGCCCGCCTCCGCACCGTCGAGCACCTCCTTGCGGCGATCGCGGGCGTCGGCGCCTTCGCGGGCGCGCGGCTCGATCTCGAGGGAGAGGAGGCCCCGCTCTGCGACGGCGGCGCGCGGACGTTCGCCGAGGCCCTGCGACCCCTCGCGAGGCCCGTCGCGCCGCTCGTCGTCGCGCGCGCCGCGCGGTTCCAGATCGAGGAGGCCACCTTCGTCGTCGAGCCGCACGATGGTCTGCGCGTGACGGTCGAGGTCTCGTTCCCCCTCGCGCGCTTCGGGGTCGCGCTCGAGGGCGTGGCCTCCTGGGAGGGCGACCCGGGCGACTTCCTCTCCCGCGTGGCACCGGCGCGCACCTTCGGCGCGGCGCGCGAGCTCGAGGCCCTGCGGGCGCGCGGGCTCGCGGCCTACGTCCCCGAGGGGGTCGTGGTCGCGCTCGATCGACCCGAGCGGGCCCCGTGTGATCCGGGCGAGCCCATCCGCCACAAGCTCCTCGACGTGCTCGGCGATCTCGCGACCCTCGGCGCGCCCCTCGTCGGCGCGATCACCGTGCAGCGGCCGTCGCACCGCGCCCTGCACGCCGCGCTGCCGTGGCTCCGGGCCAGCGTGCGCGATTTCTCGCAACCCGGCTGAGGCTCTCGCCGACCCCACTGCAAGAGGAGGTCTCATGAGCGTCCAGCCCAAGCCCACATCGTCCCCGACCACCACCCCCCCGCCGGTCACGCCGCTCGAGGGCAGCACGGTCCGCATCCATCCTTCGAACGGCCGCGCCACCCCCAAGGGGCCGACCTTCGGCTCGGTGATGGCGCAGGCGAAGCCGCTCCTGAAGGGCGCAGAGGCCGCCGCCACGCTGCTGCCCGGGGGACCGCTGCTCGCTGCCGCGGTGAAGGGGGCGCCGACGAGCACCCCGATGTCGGGCTCTGCGCCCGTACCCGGCGGAGGCAAGCCGGTCGCGGCCGGCGTGCCCATGGTCCCGAACGCCGCCGCGGGCGCTTCCGTGGGCGCTCCTTCGACGGCGGTGGGCGCGGCCTCGGGCGAGAGTGGGGGCGTCGAGTCGATGCTCGCCGAGAGCCAGGCCTTCAACCTCTACTACCTGCAGCTGCAAGAAGAGGTGAGCGCCGAGAACCGCAGCTACACCACGCTGTCCAACGTGCTCAAGGCGCGCCACGACACGGTCAAGAACGCGATCGGCAACATCCGCTAGTCACCGCGGGCCGGGTTGCGGGTTAGGATGGGAGGAGGAGAGCGAAATGGTCGGCGGCATCGGAGGACCGGGAGGAGCAGGCAAGCCGCCCGGCGTGGGTGGACCCGAGGCGCTTTCGCCGGGCGCGGTGAAGGGCGCCGAGGCCCCGAAGGCCACGTTCGGCGAGGTCGTGGCCGACAAGGCCGGCGCCACCGCGGCGAGCGGTCCGCTCGACCAGCTGCGCGCGGGGCAGATCGATCGGTCGGCCTACGTCGATCTCAAGGTCGAGGAGGCCACCAAGCACCTCGTCGGCCTCCTGCCGCCCGCGGAGATCGAGCGGGTGCAGGCCGAGCTGCGCGATCTGATCGAGCACGACCCCGACGTCGCCGCGCTGGTCAAGGCCGCCGAGACCGCGCGCTAGGTCCGTTCCCTCACGAGCCGCGGACCCGCGCCACGAACCAGACGACCCCGGCTACCGCGACGCCGAGGCTCACCACCCGGACGCCGCGCTCGGCGAACGCAGGCCAACGGCGCAACAGATGGAGGACCGGAAGGGTGGCCGCGAGGGCCAGCACCTGCCCGACCTCGACGCCGACGTTGAAGAACAGGAGCGCGGCCGGCAGCTGCGCCCGCGGCAGACCGATCTCGCGGAGCGCCGTCGCGAACCCGAACCCGTGCACGAGCCCGAACGGCAACGTGATGCGCGCGCGCGCCCGCGGTCGGGCGGTGACCACGTTCTCGACGCCGACCCACACGATCGACAGCGCGATCGCCGGCTCGACGAACCGCGCGCTCGGCGTGAACACCCCGAAGGTCGCGAGCGCGAGCGAGATCGAGTGCCCCACCGTGAACGCCGTGACCACGAGCAGGAGGTCACGGCGCCGCCCCTGCACGATCACGAGCCCGAGCAGGAACACGAGGTGATCGAACCCGGTGACGATGTGCTCGAGCCCCATGCCGACGAAGCCGACGGCCGAAGGCGGCGCGGCGACGAGCGTCGTCGGCGTGGGGGGAGCGAACGCGAACGTGCGCGCCGAGACCGTGAGCGAAGCGTCGGGCGGCGCACCCGGCCCGACGACGTGGGCGAGGTGCCGGTGCCCGAACGGCAGCGCCGCGAGCAAGGCCACCTCGATCTCCACCTTCGCCGGGGCTCTCGCGCAGCTCGCCTGCAGGACGACCCTGGTGGCGTCGGTCTCGAACGGGCTCGCATCGCTGAGCTTCACTGGACACGCCACGCCGTCCCCCCGCACGACGAGCGCCTGGCCGAGGACCCCGACGTAGTCTCCCTTGGTGGCGTGGGCGAGATCCCGCCGCGCGAACACGAGCGTCGCGGTGACCGTCGAGCCCACCACGGCGTAGTCGCCGCGAGAGAGCCCCGGATCGTGCGCCTCTGCCGTACGCGGGGCGAGCACCGCGAGCAGGAGCAAGAGGACGAAGCGGACGAGCGACATGGCGCGGGGCGGGACCAGACCGTAACCTCTCCTTCACCCATGCGTCACCGAGACGTCGCCGCGCTCCTCCTCGTCTCGCTCGTCGTCTCCTGCTCGAGCGACGAAGAGCCCCTCCCGCAGATCATCCAGCCTTGCCCGCTCACCGGCGCCACCTTCGCGGTCGGCGACCCGAACGGGCACCCCGATCCGTTCGGCGCCAGGGCCGCAGGGCAGGCGCGGGCCTCGCGCATCAAAGACGGCGCGACCTACCCGCAGCCCGCGCACGGTCGCCAGCGCATCGAGACCGGCGACTTCGTGCTGATCAACGATCGCATCGCGGTCGTCATCGAGGACAAGGGCCTCAGCGACGGCTACGGCCGCTTCGGCGGCGAGATCCTCGCCATCGACCAGGTGGGCGCCGACGGCCGGCCGATGGGGATCTCCAAGTACAACGAGACCTTGATGGGCATCGCGTTCGACACCGTGAAGCCCACCAGCGTGAGCGTGCTGAGGGACGGCAGCGACGGCAAGGAGGCGGTCGTCCGCGTGACCGGCCCGCTCGTCACCATCCCGTTCATGGCCGAGTCGCTCAAGGCGCTCTACCCGAACACCTACGACGTGCAGTTCGCGTTCGACTACGTGCTCACGCCGGGCTCCCCGATGCTCACGGTGCGGTACGGCGTGCTGAACGCCGGCCCGGACGATCTCGATTTTGGCCTCAATCGCCCGGGATCCGAGGAGTTCTTCGGCTTCTTCCAGACCAGTCAGTCGCAGCTCGTCACCCCCGAGGTCGGCTACGGCAAGCCGAGAGACTCGACCGAGTGGGCGGGCTTCGACGGGGGCGACTTCGGCTTCGCCTGGCGCACCGTCGGCACGCCTCCTCTTCGCTACGGCATCTCGCAGAGCGGCTTCCAGCTGTTCACGGGCGAGGCGTTCGTCGCGCCCGCGTGTCAGACGACCCTCGTCGATCGCGTGCAGATCATCGCCGGTGGCCCGCACTACGACGGCCTGCGCGAGGCCGTGCGCGAGGCCAGCAAGCAGGCGCCGTGGCGCGCCATCAAGGGCGTCCTGCGCGACGCCAAGGGCGCGCCGGTCGGCGACGCCTGGGTGCACGGCCTCGACGCCGCAGGCGCCTACCTCACTCGTACCCGCACCGGGGCCGACGGGAGCTTCACCCTCCACGGGCCGCCCGGTGCGCCGCTCACCATCCTTCCGCAGAAGCGTGGCTACCCGACCCACGCCGGCACGTCCGTCGCGGCGGCCACCTCCGACGTGGCGCTCGCCTTCGCGCCCGAGGCTCGGCTCCGCGTCACGGCGACCGACCCCGTCACCAAGAAGCCCATCCCGGTGCGGGTGCAGGTGATCCCCAAGGACCCCCTGCCTTCGACCCCGACGGCGTACGGCGTGCTCGACGAGGTGGGCGGCCGGCTCCACCAGGAGTTCGCCGTGACCGGCGAGGCCGACCTCCCCGTGCCGCCCGGCGAGCACCGGGTCCTCGTCACGCGCGGCTACGAGTGGGAGCTGTTCGACACCACCGTCACCGTCGCCGCGGGTGAATCCAGGGACATCGCGGCCACGCTCGCCCACAGCGTCGACTCGACCGGCGTCATGTGCGCCGACTTCCACATCCACTCGATGCACTCGGCCGACTCCGACGACCCGGTGGTGCACAAGGTCAAGGGCGCCATCGCCGACGGCCTCGACATCCCCATCTCCAGCGAGCACGAGTGGGTCATCGACTTCCAGCCGGAGATCGCCAAGCTGGGGCTCACCGACTGGGCGTTCGGCATGGCCTCCTCCGAGCTCACCACGTTCACGTGGGGGCACTTCGGGGTCCTGCCGCTCACGCCCCGCGACGGGGCGGTGAACCACGGCGCCGTCGAGTGGATCGGCAAGTCGCCGGCCGACACCTTCGCGACCGCGCACGCCCTCCCCGAGAAGCCCATCGTCATCGTCAACCACCCGCGCAGCGAGGGCTTCGGGGGCTACTTCAGCGCCGCCCGCTACAACCGCACGACCAACGTCGGCGACGAGGCGCTGTGGAGCCCCACCTTCGAGGCGATCGAGGTGTTCAACGACTCCGACTTCGAGGCCAACCGCAAGGCCTCCGTGGCCGACTGGTTCGCGTTCCTCGACCTCGGCAAGAAGATGGTCGCGGTGGGCAGCTCCGACAGCCACCACCTGCGCACCTCCCCGATCGGCTACCCGCGCACCTGCCTGCGCTTCGGTCACGACGACCCGAAGAAGCTCACGCCGAGCCTCGTGCGCGACGTCGTGGCGAGCGGCAACGCCGTGGTGAGCGGCGGCCTGTTCATGACCGTGGCCGGGCCCGGCGGCGAAGGCCCGGGACAGGCCGTGAAGGTGCCCGACGCCGGCGCCGACTTCACCGTCACCGTGGAGGCCCCGGGCTGGCTCGGGGGTGACCTGTCCCTCGAGACGATCGTCGACGGCAAGACCGTCTCCACGACGCCGCTCACGGCGAGCGGTCCCGGGCCGAGCAAGCGCGCGACCGCGGTGATCAAGGTGCTGCGCGACCCTGCGACCCGGCCCCACTGGGTGGTGTTCCACGCGAAGAGCACCGCCGACCTCGCGCCGCTGCACCCTGGTCGCAAGCCGTTCGCCGCGTCGAACGCGGTGTTCCTCGAGAAGCCCTAGCCGCGCAGGCGCTCGATCGCGCGCAGGGCGTTGCCGCCGAGGATCTTGCCGATGCGCTCGCCGCTCCAGCCGCGGCGGAGCATGCGCTCGACCAGCACCGGGAGCTCGAGGCAGGTGGGCATGTCGCGCGGCGTGCTGATCGCGCCGTCCCAGTCGCTGCCGAGCGACGCGTAGTCCTCGCCGGCGACCTCGACGATGCGCGCGAGGTGGTCGACGATCGCGTCGGCCTTGCCGCCGAGGTAGGGGCCGTCGAGGAACTGCCCGTGGTACATGATGCCGATGGTGCCGCCGCTCTCGGCGATGGCCAGCACCTGGCGGTCGTCGATGTTGCGCCAGTGTGGGTACACCGAGTCGATGCCCGTGTGGGTCACGATGGCGGGCTTCTTCTTGTCGTGGACCTCGAGCACCTCCCAGAACCCTTCGCGGGAGATGTGAGCGAGATCGACGAACACGTTCTTCTCGTTGAGGCGCCGCACGTAGCGGCGGCCGGCCTCGGTGATTCCCTTGGACCTGGCGCGCCCCGCGGC
>JAEUKC010000073.1:0-22277 GCA_016794445.1 Myxococcales bacterium | reverse complement strand
CGCCGTCGAGCGTTGCCTCGCCTCGCTGCGCGCGGCCGAGCAGATCGACGCGCAGTCCATGACCGACGCCATCATGGACGCCCACCACGCGCTCTGCGACGAGCCCGCGGTCGCCGCCGGCGAGACCCTCGGGACCACGCTCGTCACCGCGGCCATCCGCGGCCGCCACGTGATCGTCGGCTGGGTCGGCGACTCGCGCGCCTACTACCTCGGCGACGAGCGCGTCGGCGCGCTGTCCCGCGACCACTCCTGGCTCGAGGAGGCGCTCGCGAGCGGCGCGACCACGCTCGAGGAGGCGCTCCAGTCCCCTTGGGCGCACGCGCTCACGCGCTGCCTCGGGCCGCTCGAAGGAGGCGACCCGGACACCCACGCCCACCCCGACGTCGTCGTCCACGACCTCGACGAGCCAGGCACGCTCGTGCTGTGCACCGACGGCGTCTGGAACTACTTCCCCGAGGCCGAACAGCTCGACGCGCTCATCGGGGGCATCCCGCGCGACGCTCGCACGCCCGACGCCATGGCGCGCGTGCTCGTCACGAACTCCCTGCTGCAAGGTGGCCGTGACAACGCCACGGTCGCCGTCGTCAGCATCGCCTGAGCTACGGCTCCTTCACCGCGGGGTGACGGTCGAAGAAGTCGAGCATCGTCTTGGTCGCGTCGAGGTCCTGGCTGCCACCCCAGCCCGTCGACTTCGGCCCGCCCGGCCACGTGTGCGCGGCGCCGCCGTCGCGGCACAGCGCGACCTCGGCGCCCCCGGCGCAGGCGGTGTTGTGCACGCAGCGCGCCTTGCCCGCCGAGAACAGCTCGTCGGAGACCGCGCCCTTGCAGCCATCGGCGGCGAGCCAGCGATCGATCACGGTCGCGACCGAGCTCCAGTGCTTCTCCTCGTGTCCACCGTAGGGCACGATGCCGTCGAGCGCGCCGTGGATGTGCAGCGCCGGCACGGGCCGCGAGGGCTTGCAGCTCGCGACGCCGAACGTGCCCGAGACCGACGCCACCGCGGCGAACTCGTCCGCGGCCTCGCACCCGAGCCGGTGCGCGAGGAACCCACCGTTGGAGAAGCCGGTCGCGTAGACGCGATCGCGATCGATGCACGCCCCACCGGCGACCTGCGCCACGATCGCCCGCGCGAACGCCACGTCGTCGAGGTGCAGCTCGCTCGCGAGGCCACAACACGTGCCCGCGTTCCACGAGCGGTTGTAGCCGAGGGGTCGCACGACGACGTAGCCGCGCGCGGTGCCTCGCTCGACGACGCGCGTGGTCGCCTCGATCTGCGTCGGAGACCCGCCCCACCCGTGGAAGGCGAGCAGGAGTGGACGCGGGCCCGGCGTGCTCGGGAAGTCGACGAGGTAGCGGCGCGGACCGTCGGGGGCCTGCAGCTCGGCGACGTAGCGCTCGCCCGACGACTCCGGTCCCGGGCATTTCGGCGCAGGAACCACCGGCGTGACCACGGCGCTCGCGGCCGGCGCAGCGACCGGCGGCGCGACCACGACCGCGGGGTTCGGCGCGGCAACAACCGCCGGCAGTCTCCGACCCGTCGCGCCACCGGCGCAGGCCGCCACCACTCCGAGGAAGATCGCTGCTCGTCTCACGCCCCCACGCTCTCATGGTGGGTAGATGTAGGCAAAGTTCTCTATCTGCTTTTGTTCGCCCTCCGTGCCGCTGCTGCGCTCCGCCTTCGCGACGTCACTTTCGGGCTCACCCGATGCCGCGGAGCACGCGACCGTCGCCGTGGACGAGGTAGAGGCGCGCGCCGGTCGCGATGGCCGCGCGGAGGGGCTGGTCGACCAGGCTCGGCTCGCGGTGCAGGAGCGCGAACGCTCCGTCCGCGCCGCGCTCGCGCACCGTGCCCGCGCCGAAGCCGAACACCCGACCGTCGGGCAGCGCGGCCACGCGCTCCACCTCGTGCCCGGTCACCACGAGGCGCCCCGCCGCGTCGACCGCGAGGTCGTGGATCGAGCGACCGTCGAGCGTGAGCGCGGTCACCCGACCACGCCGGTCGACGCTCACCGCGCGCCCCGCGCCCGCGTCCTCGAGCCCGACCACGAGCCCTTCGCCGACGCCGATCGCCGAGGTCGGTCGCCCCGCGCCGAGGCGCGCGTGCACCACGCCGACGCGCCGCTGCAGGCGCATCACGAGCGCCTCGCCGTGGGCCGCGTGCACGACGAGGTAGGCCTCGTCCTCCGGGTCCCCGACGATGGCCGGCGCGGCGCGCACACCGAACGGCAGGCGGAACGCGTAGGGCGTGCGTCCCCCTGGCAGCACCTCGACGTCGCCGTCTCCGCGCACCACGACGAACGTGCCCGCGCCCGGGTTGAGGATGGCGACCGCCATCGCGTCGCCGGGGCGCGCGGGCATGGGGACCCACCGCACCCCGTCGTAGAACACGAGCTCCGACCCGGTGGACGCGAGCGCGGCGCCGTCGCTGCGCACCGCCGCGCACACGATCGGCGCGGGCGAAGGCAGGCCCACCTCGAAGGTGAAGCTCGAGGTGGCCTCGCGGCGCAGGATGCTCGGGGCCGCGACCGAGCCGAGCCGACGCAGCCCCTCGAGGATCGGATCGAGATCGTCGAGCAGCGCCTCGACCGACGCGTGCCGCAGCGGCACGGGCAGATCCACGCCGAGCACCCCACCGCCCGGGGAGCGCGGCGAGGTCGCGCGGTCGAGCGCCGCATCGAGCCGCTCGAGCAGCGCACGGCTCGCGCTCGATCGGTACGCGGCGCCGAGATCGCTGCGCGTGGCGAGGCGGGTCCAGTTGCGCGCGATGATGCGCCCGGCGTACTGCATGGCGTTGTTCGCCTCGAACATCGGCGCGCGCGCGAAGATCTCGTAGACGATGGCGCCGAGCGCGAAGACGTCGCTCCACGGGCCGATGCCGTCGCCGCCCCCGGGCCTTCGGCCCTCCATCTGCTCCGGCGCGCAGTAGCCCGTGGTGCCGACCGTCACGTCGAACGTCTCGCCGAGCCCCGCGGCACGCGCGACGCCGAAGTCGCCGAGCTTGGCCAGCTCGTGGGGAGGCACGCCGCACACGAGCACGTTGGACGGCTTGAGATCGCGGTGGACGAGGCCGACCGCGTGCACCGCCGCGAGGCCACGGGCGATGCCCTCGACGAGGGCCACGGCCCGCGCGGGCTCGAGCGGCTCGGGCGCGCGGGAGAGGCGATCCTCGAGCGTGGTGCCGAGCGGACGCCCGTCGACGAGCTCCATCGCGCACCACGGCAGGCCGATCTCGGTGCCGTCCGCCAGGGTCACGAGAAACTCGCCGGCGTCGAACCAGCGCACCACGTAAGGACACGGCGGCACCTTCTCGCGGAGGCGCGCGAGCGCGACCACCTCCTTCTTGAACGAGAGGGCGGCCAGCTCCGGGTCGTCGAGCACCACCTCTGGCAGCAGCACCTTGACGACGCACTGCTCGCTCGGCGCGAGCCAGGGCGAGCGGACGCCCTCGGTCGCGCGCGCGAGGAACGCGACCCCCATGCCCCCCTCCCCGAGGCGGGCCTCGAGCGCGAGCCCGACCGGAGAAGCGCCATCGTGCACCGCGAGGCCGAGCAGCTGCTCGAGCCGAGGATCGGTGGAGGGCCTCACACGAGCAGCTTACGCGGATGCGCTCGGCGCGGTTAGTATGGATGGATGCGCAGGGCATGGGCAGTCCTTGGTCTCGTCGCCTGCGTCCCGAGTGCGGAGCCCGTCGACCCGAGCAAGGGCGAGAGCACCGTCAAGGTGACCAAGACCGACATCGATCCCTCGGCGCCGAGCGCGGAGCCGGGCACCACGATCCCGGCGCCGCCGCTGGACCCTCCCGCGGCCGTGGTGCTCTCGAGCCCGAACGGCCTCGTCGGCGGGATGGCGCCCGACGCTCCGCTGCCGCTGCCCACCACCCTCGCCGTCACCAAGTCCGCGGTGTTCGCCTTCGGGCGCAGCCGCGGCGTGTACGTGCTGCGCACGTGGAGCCTCAAGGGCAAGTCCACGGCGTGGGGCGCGCCGGTCACCGTGGTGCCGGCGTACGACGACGACGTGCCCGCGGTCGCCGCCTCCGACGGCGAGCTCGTGTGGTTCGCCGCGTCGTCCAAGGGTGCCGGCGTGCGCGTCGCCAAGGTGTCGCTGATCGCGGGCGTCCCCAAGGTCGACGAGGCCAAGGGCGCGACGGGCAAGCTCGGTCAGGTGGCCGCGGTCGTCCCCTTCTCCGCGCACATCGGGCTCGTCGGGCGCGACGGCGACGGCGTGACGTTCGCGCGGCTCTCCCGCGACGCGGCGTTCCTCGACGCGCAGGCCAAGCTGCTCGCGCGCGGCACGCCGAGCAAGCTCACCACGGCGAGCCGATCACCGCGGGCGACGAGCGAGGACGGCCACCTCCTGCTCGCCTGGGACGCCGACCAGGTGGACGGCGCGCTCGACACCCCGGGCACCACACCCACCGAGAAGGCCTCCCCCAAGCCCGGCGTCTTCGTGCGGCGCTTCTCGCCGTCGGGCGAGTCGATCTCGCCCGCGCGTCGCCTCACGCGCCCGAGCTTCGAGGCCCACGCGCTCGACGTCGTGGTGGAGCTCGGAGCGTGCGCGGTGCTCGCGTCCACCCCCGACGGGTTCGAGATGTTCCGGTTCGTGCGCAAGGGCCTCGATCTCCCGCCCTACGGCGGTGGCCTGCACCTCGCGGGCGCCGGCGGCGACGTCGCGCTCTCCGCCGACGTGATCGGCACCATCGGCCTCACGACGCAGAAGCTCCTGCGCATCGGGCCCGGCGTGAAGATCGTCCCCTCGAACCTCGGCTTCGCGCCGCCACCGGGCAGCAGCTTCGAGGTCGCCCGGCTCGCCTCGGAGGGGTATTTCACGTGGGGCCTGCTGGGCTCGCGCACGCCGTCGGGCACGCTGCCGCTCGTGGTCAAGGTCGAGGGCGAGCACCTCGGCGTCCCGCTCCCGCCGCCCTGGATCGGCCCCGCGCCGCAGCAGCTGCTGTTCGCGGGGGTCGATGGCGACGAGGCGATCGCGATCGTCGCGGCCGAGGGCGGGGTGCAGGTGCTGCGCCTCTCGACCGACGCGAAGATCAAGAGCAGCTCCGCCGTCACGCTCGATCCCGGCACCAGCGCGGCGCTCTCGTGGCCGCGCGCTTCGGTGCCCCGCGCCGCCCGCGCGGGAGGCGAGTGGCTCGTCGCCCTCAAGGACGGTCGCGTGCTCGTCGCCACCGGACCCAAGGCCGGTGCGCTCATCAGCCCGCCCGTTCCACTCGGCAGCGGCAACCTCGGCCCAGGGGTGCTCGGCCTCGTGCCCAACGAGGGCAAGGGCACCGTCGCGCACGCCTTCTACCTGCCCCACCCGGAGCGCAGCACCGAGCTCGCCGTCGCGCCGCTCGACGCGAAGGCGGCGAACATCGGCGCGTGGACCAAGCTGCCGACGACGGAGCACCACTACGGCGCGCTCGGCGAGGCGCGCTTCGCGGCGGTGGCCAAGAAGGGCGGCGGCGTCGCGATCCTCGGGCACGCCGGCACCAAGGTGTTGAGCGTCGCGCAGCTCTACTACCTCGTGGTGCTCGACGCCGACGGGCGCCTCGTCCAGCTCCGCCCCGAGGCCCCGGGGCCGCTCGAGGAGGCCACGCTGGTGCCCACGCCGGGAGGCGCCGCGCTCGTCGCGTCGATCACCGGCAAGGGACCGGCCGCGCGCTGGCTCGACGGCGACGCGAGCTGGCGAGACACGTACGCGTACCTGCCGTTCCGCAAGGCCGGCGACGGCCCGCTGCTGCGCGCGGGTGGCAAGACGATGCTGTTGCCCGTGCGCGCCGCGCCGCTCGAGCTGCCGCCCGAAGCCGCCGCGATCGCCGCGCGCTGCGCCTACGCGCTTCCCACGGGCCCCCGCTCGCTCCTGCTCGTGTGCGAGGAGGGCAGCGGTGACTCGCCGCTCGCCTCGCGCGTCACCGTGCGCACACTCTCGTTCTAGACGCTCACAGATCGGGGATGCACTTGGGCGGGCTCTTGCACACGAGCTTGGTCAGCTGACACACGTAGACGCCGCAGAGACCGCAGGCCTCGCCGGGAATGCCCGGGAGGACACCGCAACCGCCGCAGTCGTTCGTGTCGTCTCCGGGGCAGAACGTGGAGAGGCCACCCTTCGCGCAGATGGTCTTGAGGGTCTTGCACGTGCCACACACGTTGCCCGGTGCCATCTCCTTGGGGATCGGGTCGGTGCACACCACGCTGCCGCCGTCGGCGGCGCACTTCCACACCGCCGTCTTGCAGACGCCGCCACAGGCGGCGCCCGGCGTGCCCTCGAGGGTGCCGCAACCGCCGCAGGCGTTCGCGCCCGCCACCCCCTCGCACTTCAGCGCGTCGAGGCCATCGCAGATGAAGACCCCGGTGCCACACGTGCCACCGCCGCACTTGTCGCCGGGCTTGCCGGCGAGGGCCGTGCAGCCGCCACACGAGTTCTTGCCCGGGTCCTGGCACTCGATCTTGCTCTTGTCGGCGGAGCATCGCTGCTTGCCGCAGGCGCCGCAGGCATCGCCGAGCGTGCCCGTGAGCACCCCACAGCCGCCGCACGCGTTGAACCCGGCGTCCTTGCAGACGACCTTGTCGGTGCCGGAACACTCGACCTTGCCGCAGGCTCCACACGCGTCGCCGGGCGCGAGCGCCAGGGCGACCGAACCTCCGCAGGCGTTCTTCGTGGAGCCATCGCCGCTGGTGTCGCTGGCGCTGTCCACGGTGGCGGCGTCAGAGCCGCCGTCGTCGGCCTCGCGGGTGGGAGAGCTGCAACCGACGAGCAAGGCGATCGACAAGGAAATCCAAGAACGCATCGTCGCAGCATGGTCGCAGAGCGACGCTGCTGCAACCGCACCGTCCACGATCGGACAAACGCGCTAACAGGCCGCGTGCGGCTTGCCCGCGACGGGGAAGATCTTGCCGGGGTTGAGCAAGCCCTGGGGGTCGAACGCCGACTTGATGCGCTTCTGTAGTGCGATGAGGGCAGGCGACTGCTCGAGGGGCAGGTACGGGGCCTTGAGCACGCCGATGCCGTGCTCGCCCGAGAGCGTGCCGCCGAGCGCGAGCACCTCCCGGAAGCAGGCCTCGATGGCGCGGTCCACACGCGGGAGCTCGTCCTCGTGGTCCCAGAAGAAGTTGACGTGCAGGTTGCCGTCGCCCGCGTGCCCGTAGGCGAGCATCTTGAGGCCCTCGCGCTCGCGGATGCGCGCGCACGCCTCGAGCAGGGCCGTCACCTTGGAGCGGGGCACGACCACGTCTTCACTGAGCTTCTTCTTGGCGAGCTTGCGCACCGCGGGCGAGAGCTCACGGCGCGCGGCCCACAGGCGGTCGCGCTGCGCCGCGTCCTGCGCCACCACGACGTCGATGGCGCCCGCGTCCATGCACGCTTCGCCGATGCGCTCCATGTCGCGGTCGAGGTCGTGGTCACCATCGATCTCGATGAGCAAGAGGGCCGCCGCGCGCGGGTCGACCGCGGCGCCGTTGGCCCGCAGCGCGCCGAGCGCCATCTCGTCCATGAGCTCGAGGCAGCGCGGCGTGAGCCCGCGCGCGACGATCTGGCTCGTGGCGTCGCCGCACCCCTTCACCGCCGAGAACAGCGCGAGCAGCGTGCGCACCTCGGGGGGCTTCGGCAGGAGGCGCAGCGTGATCTCGGTGAACACCCCGAGCGTGCCCTCGCTGCCCACCAGCGTGGCGGTCACGTCGTAGCCGGTGACGCCCTTCACCGTGCGCTTGCCGGCGCGGATGCGCTCGCCGCCCATGAGCACGGCCTCGCACCCGAGCACGTAGTCGCGGGTGACGCCGTACTTGAACGCGCGCGGCCCGCCGGCATTCTCCGCGACGTTGCCGCCGATCGCGCACACCCCGAGCGAGTTGGGGTCGGGCGGGTAGAACAGGCCCTCCTTCTCGACGAGGGCGTGGAGGTCGCCGGTGATGACGCCGGGCTCGACGACGACGAGCAGGTCCTCGCGCGAGAGCTCCTTGATGCCGCGCATGCCCTCCATCGAGAGCACGATGCCGCCGGCGACCGGGACCGACCCGCCGGTGCGACCGCTGCCGCCGCCCCGCGGCGTGACCGGGACCTCGTGCTCGGCGCAGACGCGGAGCACGGCGGCGATCTCGTCCGCGTCCTTCGCGATCACGACCCCGTCGGGCAAGGTGGCCACCGTCTCGGACTCGTCGCGCGCGTAGCGACCGCAGGCCTCGGCCGTCGTCAGCACCCGCGAACCGCCGAGCGTCCGGTGCAGGGCGGCGAGCGCCCGTTCGGCGCGCGACGTGGAAACCCGGGGAACGCTGGGCTGGAGAGCGATCACTTCGCGACAGGCTAGCAGCGGATGCTACCTTGAGCACGGATGTCGCGGCTCCTGCACCTCGAGAAGGGCTCGACCTTCGCGGAAGACTACCGCGTCATCGGGCCGCTCGCCGAGGGCGGCATGGGCGCCGTCTACGAGGTCGTGCAGGTGCACACCGGCGCGGGCCGCGCCCTCAAGATCATGCACTCGCAGCTGGCCGGCGACGAGAAGGCGCGCCAGCGCTTCGTGCAAGAGGCCAAGGTGAGCGCGCTCATCGAGAGCGATCACGTGGTGCAGGTCACCGGCGCGGGCGTCGAGCCGCGCACCGGCACGCCGTGGCTCGCCATGGAGCTCCTCAAGGGCGAGACGATGGCCTCGTTCGTCGGCCGGCGCGGGGGCCTCGCCGCGTGGGAGGTCCGCGAGGTGTTCTCGCAGCTGTGCCACGCGCTCTCGGCCGCACACAAGGTCGGCGTCATCCACCGCGACCTCAAGCCCGAGAACATCTTCCTCTGCGTGCCGCGCCGCGAGGGCATCCCCTTCACCGTGAAGGTGCTCGACTTCGGCATCGCCAAGCTGGTGGCCGAGGTCGCGACCCAGCAGCAGACGGCGGCGATCGGCACGCCGCTGTGGATGGCGCCCGAGCAGACCGAGACCGGCGCGCCGATCAACGCGGGCACCGACGTGTGGTCGCTCGGGCTCGTGGTGTTCTTCGCCTTCACCGGCAAGTTCTACTGGAAGGTCGCCAACGCCGAGGTGCTGAGCGCGGCCGCGCTGCTGCGCGAGGTGGTGCTCGAGGCGCTGCCCGCGGCCAGCGATCGCGCGCGGGAGATCGGGCGCGCCGAGCGGCTGCCGGCGGGGTTCGACCAGTGGTTCGCTCGGTGCGTGGTGCGCGAGCCAGAGCGCCGGTTCGCCTCGGTACGCGAGGCGCGCGAGGCCCTCGATGGCATCCTCGCGGTGGCGGGCACCTCACCCGTGGAGCTCGGGCCGGCGCTCGGCACGCCGCCCATGTTGCCGGTGCACACGCCGTTTCCGGGCTCGACGCCGGTGAGCTCCGGGCGCGGGCCGGCGTCCGACACGATCGGCCAGGGCGCCACGCTGCCGATCTCGAGCCTCTCCCCCAAGGCCTCCACCGGGGCTCCCGCGGTGCTGCCAGACGAGCCGGAGCCCGCGCTGCCAGTCCACAAGACCTCGCGCAGCCTGTGGCTCGGCATCGCGGTGGTCACGCTGGTGATCGGCGGCGTCGGGGCCGTCGTGTTCAAGAACAGCAAGCCACCGAGCCCGGTGACCGCAGCCGCGTCCGAGGCCGCCAAGGCCCCCGCGAGCAAGTCGTTCGTCATCGCCACCGAGCCGCCGAAGACCTGCCCCCCGAACATGGCCATCGTCCCCGCGGGCACGTTCTTCTCGAGCACCAAGGGTGAGCACGTGAGCGTCGCGAGCTACTGCCTCGACGTGCACGAGGTCACCGTCTCCGACTTCGGCGAGTGCATCAAGAAGGGCAACTGCACCGACAAGGACCTCGACGCCGAGGGGTTCTGCAACGGCAAGCTCAAGAAGCCCGACCACCCGATCAACTGCGTCGACTGGGACCAGGCCGAGGCCTACTGCGGCATGGCCAGCAAGCGCCTGCCCACGCTCGCCGAGTGGACCTGGGCCGCGCGCGGCGCGGGCGCCGGCACCACGTTCCCCTGGGGCGACGATCCGGCCGCCGATCAGCTGTGCTGGTCGGGCAGCAGCCTCAAGCGCACCATCCTCGGCACGTGCGCCGTCGGCAGCCACCCCTCGGGCGTCACGCCGTTCGGCGCGCAGGACCTCGCCGGCAACGTCGCCGAGTGGGTCGCGGCCGATCCGTCGCAGCACGAGTCGGTGCGCTGGATCCTCGGCGAGCACTGGCGCAGCGAGCAGATCGGCTTCTCCAAGGACGTGAGCGGTCGCACGAGCGCGCAGGTCGGCTCGGTGGCGCGCAAGCTGCGCTCGGCGACCGTCGGGTTCCGCTGCGCCAAGTGAACAGGTGACCCTCGCGCGCCGGTGGTAGGGTCGGAGCATGGACCGGCCGACACACCTCGACTCGCAGGGCCACGCGCACGTGGTGGACGTGCGCGAGAAGCCCGAGACCCACCGCATCGCCGTGGCGCGCGCGCGCGTGCGCACCCGACCGGAGGTCGCGCGTGCCATCCTCGATGGGCAGACCCCCAAGGGCGACGTCGCCGCGGTGGTCCGGGTCGCAGCGATCGCCGGCGCCAAGCGCACGAGCGACCTCGTCCCGCTGTGCCACCCGCTCCCGCTCACCCACCTCGCCGCCGAGTTCACCATCGATCCCCGCGGCGTGCTCACCATCGTCGTCCGCGCCGAGTGCGTCGGGCGCACCGGCGTCGAGATGGAGGCCATGGCCGGCGCCTCGATCGGCGCCCTCACCGCGTACGACATGATCAAGGGCCTCGACCGCGAGGCGCGCATCGAGGTCGTCGAGCTCCTCGAGAAGGACGGCGGGCGTTCCGGGCAGTACCTGCGCGGCGCGGGCGAACGGATCGCGCTGGTCGACCGCCCCATCGTCGTCGACGACGTGCTCGCCGCGGTCGCCCACCCCTCGGCGGGCGGCCACGTGCTGTTCCTCGGCACGGTGCGCGACCACGCCGACGGGCAGCCCGTCACGCTGCTCGAGTACGAAGCGTACGCCACCATGGCCGTCGCCGAGATGGGCCGCTGCGTCGCCGAGGTCGAGGCGCAGTTCGAGGGGGTGCGGCTCGCCGTCACCCACCGCGTCGGCGCGCTCCAGATCGGCGACCTCGCGGTCGTCTGCGCCGCGAGCGCCCCGCACCGCGGCGAAGCGTTCGGCGCGGCCCGCGCGCTCATCGACGCCATCAAGCACCGCGTCCCGATCTGGAAGCGCGAGCACGGCCCCGACGGCCCCTACTGGGTCGATTTCGTCGACGCGCGCTGCACCGGCGAGGAGCACCTCCACCGCGCCGATCGGCACCACCACCCGGTCGGTCACGGGCACGAGCACCACGAGGCCAAGCCGTGAGCGACACCGTCAAGCTCCTCGCGTTCGCGGGCGCTCGCGACATGATCGGCGAGGCCGAGCTCGCCTTCCCCGTCGCGAGTGGCCTCACCGCGCGTGGCCTGCTCGACGCCGTGTGCGCGCGCTACCCGCGCCTCCTGCCCTATGCCGGATCGATCCGCGTCGCGATCAACGGCACCTACGCCGCGTGGGACGAGCCCGTGCGCGCCGGCGACGAGGTCGCGCTCATCCCGCCGGTGGCGGGGGGTTGACCGGATCGTCGAGCTTCACGAGGCCGCGCCGCACGCCGAGCACCACGAGGGTGCCGAGTACGAGGCCGACCAGGTAGCCGTAGGGCAGCCCGACGACCGCCGCCGCGACGCCCGCCGCCACCCACAGCGTGCTGCGCTCGGTCGCGACGTCGCGCACCAGGGTCATGAGCGAGAGGGCCTCGAAGAGGAGCACGACCCCGAGGACCGGCATCGGGAACACGCGCACCACCTCGGAGAACCCGGGCGCGAAGGCGAGCCCGAGCACGACGTACATCGCGCCGTAGATCACGGGCGCGCCGCCGGTGCGCCCGCCGAACCCGTGGAACCCGACCAGGCCACCGCAGCCGTGGCACACCGGCACGCCGCCGAACCACGGCGCGACGAGGTTCATGAGCCCGTAGGTGACCCCGATCTTGCGCACCGACACCGCGCGCTCCGGGAACAGATCGCGCGTGGTCTGGCTGGTCGCGATCACCGAGTTGCCGAGCGAGAGCGGGATCTGCGGCAGCGCGAGCAGGAGCGCCCCCTGGGTGATCTCGACGCGCGTCGGCGCGTGGAACGTGGGCAGCCGCAGGCCCACCACGCCCGCGAGCGAGTGTCCACGGAGCTGCACGAGCGCGTAGAGCACGCCGAACCCCATCACCAGGAGCGGCGCCGGGATCCGGCGGTGACCGCGCAGGACGAGCAGTATGGCGAGGCACCCCGCTGCGAGCACGTAGCCGGGTGCGCCGTCGGTCCCCACGTACTTGAGCGCGAGGGTCGCGAGGGTGAGCCCGAGCCCGAGCTGGATCCCGCGCACGACCTCTTTCGGCACGACGCGCGCGAGCCAGTCGAGGAGCCCCGTCGCGGCGAGCAACAGCATGGCGACCCCGATGACCAGGCCGCCGCCCGCGAGCGTGCCGGGCGAGAGCTTTTGCGCGAGCATGATGGCGGCCATCGCCTTGAGCGGCTGCACCGGCATCGGGATGCCGTAGAGCGCCCCGCTCGCCATCTGCAGCAGGCCGAACATCAGGCAGACCCCGGCGGCGTCGAGCTTGCACGTGGCCACGAGCGCGATCAGGAGCGGCAGGTCGGTGCCGATGTCGCCGAACGCGCCCGAGAGCTCGTGCCGATCGAAGCGCACGCGCGGGGCGACGGCGCTCACGGCGCGAGCAACCCGGGGATCGGCGCGCCCTCGGGGCTCGGCAGCGTCAGCGAGAGCAGCGCGGCGATCGTCGGCGCGACGTCGATCATGCGCACGGTGCCGATCTTCGCGCCCGCGACCACCCCGCGACCAGCCGCCAGGAACGACGCGCGCATGCGCGGGTCGGTGGGCGGGTACCCGTGCGCGCCGAGGTCCCAGCTCGGCACCACCATCGGGCCGTCGTGGCCGTTGGCGAACACGAACCCGTCGGCCGCCACGAGCACCGCGGCGACCCCGGGGAACCCGCCCGCGGCCTCGGCGGTGGCGCCGGGCACCACCTCGGCGATCCCGTTCTTCGGGTCCTTCTTCGCCTCCTCGAGCGCCGCGAGCACCGCGGTCCGCGTGGCCACATCCTTCGGGTCCGCCAGCACGATCGCCGCGGTGCCGCCCGCCTTCCACGCCGCCGCGCGGTAGCTCGTGACCTTGCCGGCGCCGACGTTCAGGAAGCCGCGTTCGCGCAGCAGCACGCTCGGCTTCACCGCGCTGTGCACGGCGGCGAACCCGTGGTCGGAGACGACGATCCACGAGGTCTGCGCGAACGTGCCCGCCGTCTCGCTCGCGGCGAGCAGGCGCCCGAGCTGCTTGTCGATCAGCTCGAGCTTCGCGTAGGCGCCCTTGGAGAACGGCCCGGTCTTGTGCTGCTCGGTGTCGAGGTCGGTGAAGTACACGAGCGCGAGGGCGGGCCGCTCGTGGCCGAAGATCCACTCCGCCGCGTTCGCGCGCTCGACGTCGGTGCGGTGCTCGGCCGGGATCGAGCCGTACTGCTTGGCGACGGCGTCGGCGAGGCCGGGCGTCGACAGGGTGCGCATCAGCTTGTCGTCCTCGTCGTTCTGCGCGCGCCAGACCTGCGGAAAGCTCGCGTCGAACGCGGCGCCGACGGTCACCGGCCAGTAGACGTTGGCCGTGGGCAGGTGGTTCTTGCGCGCCACGTCCACCACCGTCGGTACCTTCACGTCGCTCGCGTACCAGTACCAGCCGTCCTGGTTCTTGCCGTACGGGTCGAACGGCAGGTTGTTCACGATGCCGTGGGCCTTCGGCGACACGCCGGTGATCAGGGTCGTGTGCGCGGGGTAGGTGACCGTCGGGTACACCGACGTCATCGCGTCGGCGCGCGTGCCGTCCTTCATCAGGCGTCGGAGCGCGGGGATCGCGAGCCCGCGCGCGTCGGCCTCGGCGAGGTACTCGGGCTTGAGGCCGTCGATCGACACCAGCACCACCCGGCGCGCGATCGGCGAGGGCGGGGGCGTGGAGACGCTGGTCGAGGCGAGCGGCGCGGGTGCTGGCGCCACCGTCCGGGTGCACGCGACCGACGCCAGACCGAGGAGGAGCAGCGGGCGCACGAGGGACGTGTAGCAACGCCGTCCGACCACCTCCACCACGCAAATATGATCTTTGCTCAAGCGTTACGCAGGAGGGGGTGCCGGCGTTGCTGTTTTGTCCTAAGAACGCCTAGTCCGATGGTCCATTGCGGGTAGACAGCAACCTTCGACGGACCTGAGACTGTCGGTCGAAGCAGCAGTGGGCTCTTCGACCGCCAGACGAGGAAGCCAGCCATGGACACCGCAAAGGGGCCGAGCCCGATCACCGTTCCGCCCACACACGTGGTGGCGATCGGTGCGTCCGCCGGAGGCCTCGAAGCGATCGAGAGCTTCTTCCTGAACATGCCGACCGACTCGGGTCTCGGCTTCGTGGTCATCCAGCACCTGTCGCCCGACTACAAGAGCTTGATGGTGGAGCTCCTCTCGAAGAAGACCGCCATGCCGGTGCACCGCGCCGAGGACGGCATGCTCGTCGTGCCGAACCACGTCTACCTCATCCCGCCGAAGAAGAACCTGACCATCTTCCACGGCAAGCTGCTGCTCACCGAGCAGGACCCCCACCGCGGCATCAACCTCCCCATCGACGTCTTCCTCCGCTCGCTGGCCGAGGACCAGGCCGAGAAGGCGGTCGGCATCATCCTCTCGGGCACCGGCAGCGACGGCATGCGCGGGATCCGGACCGTCAAGGAGTACGGCGGGATGGTGATGGTGCAGGACGAGGAGACCGCCAAGTTCGACGGCATGCCCCGCGCCGCGATCTCCACCGGCCTCGCCGATTTCGTGCTCGCGCCGGAGAAGATGCCCGCGCAGCTGCTCGCCTTCGTCAAGCACCCCTACGTCGCCAACACCGAGCGCACCTCGGTGATGTTGACCGACGAGGAGAGCATGGCCCACCTGTTCGCGACCCTCCGCGAGCACTGCAAGGTGGACTTCACGTTCTACAAGCCGAGCACGGTCTCGCGCCGCATCGAGCGCCGCATGACCGTCCACCAGATCGAGGAGATCGGCGCCTACGTGGCGTTCCTGAGGAGCTCGCCGTCGGAGGTGATGACCCTCTTCCGCGAGCTCCTCATCGGCGTCACGAGCTTCTTCCGCGACCCCGAGGCCTTCGATCGCCTCGCGCTGAACTTCCTGCCGGAGCTCTTCGCCCGCGAGGGGCACGGCGAGATCCGCTTCTGGGTGGCCGGCTGCTCCACGGGTGAGGAGGCCTACTCGCTCGCCATGCTCGCCCGCGAGTACATGGAGTCGCAGGGCATCTCGCACGACGTGAAGATCTTCGCGACCGACATCGACCGCGACGCGCTCCACTTCGCCGCCGCGGGCGTCTACCCGGACAGCATCGCCGCCGACGTCTCTCCCCGCCTGCTCTCCAAGTACTTCTTCAAGAAGCACGAGAGCTTCCAGATCGCGCGCACCATCCGCGAGATGGTGGTGTTCGCGCCGCACAACCTGATCAAGGACCCGCCGTTCACCAACATCTCGCTGGTGAGCTGCCGCAACCTGCTGATCTACCTGCAGCCGATCCTGCAGAAGCGGGTGCTCGAGTACTTCAACTTCTCCCTCGCGGCGCGCGGTGTGCTCATGCTCGGCACGAGCGAGACCACCGGCGACACGGTCGATCTGTGGGAGTCGCTCGACGCCAAGTGGAAGCTCTACCGGTCCAAGGGGCGGCAGCTCAAGCTCGGCGAGGGCGCGCTGCACTCGTCGGCCGACATCAGCTTCCGCGAGCGCAGGCCGCGGTTCTCGAGCAGCCGGAAGCCCCTGCGGCTCACCGAGGAGGAGCGCCTGCTCGAGCGGTTCCTCGAGACCGTCTCGGACGACCTGCTCCCGCTCTCGGTGGTGGTGAACGCGCAGCAGGAGGTGCTCCACGTCGTCGGCCACGCCGACGGGTACTTCAAGCTGCCGTCGGGCCGCCTGGTCAACGACATCGGCCAGCTCGCCGTCAAGGACCTGAGCGTCCCCCTGACGACGGGCATCCAGCGCGTGTTCCGGCAACGCCAGGAGCTGCGCCTCTCGAACCTGCGCGTCCGGCAGAACGGCGAGGTGCGCCCCGTCGAGCTCCGCATCAAGCCGATGCCGGAGAAGAAGGGCCAGGAGCCGCTGGTCGCCGTGTTCATCGGCGTCCCCAAGCAGTCGGTCGTGCCGGGCGAGCCGGGCAAGGAGGTGCTCTCGTTCGATCTCTCCCGCGAGGCGGAGATCCACCTGCAGGAGCTCGAGCAGGAGCTGCAGTTCACGCGCGAGAACCTGCAGGCCACCATCGAGGAGCTAGAGACCTCCAACGAGGAGCTGCAGGCCACCAACGAGGAGCTGCTCGCGAGCAACGAGGAGCTGCAGTCCACCAACGAGGAGCTGCAGTCCACCAACGAGGAGCTCTTCACGGTCAACGCGGAGTCGCAGAGCAAGATCATCGAGCTCACCGAGCTGCACAACGACGTCGACAATCTGCTCGCCTCGTCGCAGATCGGCACGCTCCTGCTCGACGAGAACGCCGAGGTGCGGCGCTTCTCGCCCCAGATCGCCACCATCTTCCACATCCTCGACAGCGACGTCGGGCGGCCCATCGGTCACATCGCGCACTACCTGCTCGACCTCGACTTCCAGGCCACCCTCGGCGAGGTCGAGCGCACGGCGCGGCCGATCGAGCGCGAGGTGAGCACCCGCGATGGCCGTTGGCACCTGATGCGCATGCTGCCGTACAAGGTCGGGCCGAAGGCGTTCTCGGGCACGGTCCTCACGTTCGTGGACATCACCCGCGTCAAGCAGGCCGAGGTGAGCGCGCGCGACACCGAGGAGCGCTATCGACGCCTGTTCGACCAGCTCACCACCGGCTTCGCCATCCACGAGATGATCCTGGACGAGGCCGGGAAGGCCTGCGACTACCGGTACCTCGACCTGAACCACGCCTACGCACGGCTCACGGGCCTGCGACGCGAGGACATCCTCGGGAAGCGGGTCCGCGAGGTGCTCCCTGCGAGCGAGCCGCAGTTCCTCGAGCGCTACGCGCAGGTGGCCGCCTCCGGCGAGCCGGTCGAGTTCGAGGCCTTCGATGCGGCGATCGGCAAGCGCTTCCACCACAAGGCCTACTGCACCGAGCCCGGCCGCTTCGCCGTGCTGGTGCACGAGATCGAGAACCACGCCCCGCGCTCGGGGGAGGGCTGACCCATGAGTGATCCGCGAAGTGAGCGCGGTCCGGGCGACCGCAGCCGGATGCTGAGGGATCGGGCCGAGGCGCTGCTCGCCCGCCGCGGGGCCGACGAGCCCGCGCTCCCGCAGGACCTCAAGGCGCTGCTGCACGATCTGTCCGTGCACCAGATCGAGCTCGAGATCCAGAACGAGGAGCTCCGCGAGACCCAGCTCCTCGTCGAGAAGGCGCGCGACGAATACGCGCGTCTCTACAACCAGGCTCCGCTCGGGTACATGACCCTCGACGCGAACGGGATGATCCGCAACGCGAACGACACGCTGGTACAGATGCTCGGTGCGGAGGGCCGCGCGCTGCTCGGCACCCCGTTCGGCGAGCACCTCGTCCCGGCCGACCGCGAGGTGTTCAACGCTCGCTATCGCGCGTTCTTCAACGCCCCCCGGCACAAGGTCATCGAGGTCCGCGTCCGCCGACACGACGGGGGTGAGTTCCTCGCTCGCCTCGCCGGACAGCGAGAGCACGAGCGCGTGCCTCGCTCGGGGAGCGCTCCCCCCTCGTCAGAGCCGGCGCGCGACGAGGCCCCGCTCTTCGTGATCGTCCACGACGTGAGCGAGATGCACCGCGTGACCGAGGCGCTCGAGGCCGAGAAGGAGCTGCTCGGGGTCACCCTGCGCAGCATCGGCGACGCGGTCATCGCGACCGACGTGGAGGGCCGCATCACCCTGATGAACGCCGCCGCCGAGGAGCTCACGCAAGAGCAGGCCACCGAGGCCGAGGGCAAGGCGCTGGTCGAGGTCCTGCGCCTTCCGAACCTCGTGGAGGAGGTCCTCGCGAGCCGCCAGCCTGTCGTCGGTCGGGGCACCGTGCAGGTGTCGATGCGGGACGGCACCGAGCGCACCCTCGCGCAGAGTGGCGCACCGATCCACGACCGGGAGGGGCGCGTGGTCGGGGTCGTGTTGATCTTCCGTGACACCACGTCCGAGACGCACCTGCAGCGGGAGCTGCAACGCATCGCCAAGCTCGACTCGCTCGGCGTGATGGCCGGCGGGATCGCGCACGACTTCAACAACCTGTTGACCGCGATCGCCGGCAACATCGGGCTTGCCCGCGCCGACCTCGCGAGCGCCGCTCGGGCCGAGACCCTCACCCACCTGACCGACGCCGAGACGGCCGCGATGCGCGCCAGCGACCTCACCCGACAGCTGCTCACGTTCGCCACCGGTGGCGCGCCGGTGCGCTCGGTGATCGCCGTCCCCAGGCTCGTCCAGGAGGCCGTCGCCCTCGCCCTCACGGGTTCGCGCAGCCGCTGCGAGGTCCACGTCCCACCGGACGTGTGGTCGATCCACGCCGACGCGGGGCAGATCTCGCAGGTGCTGCACAACCTCCTGCTCAACGCCACCCAGGCGATGGTGGAGGGCGGCGCCATCGTGGTCACGCTGACCAACGTGCGGCTCGGCGCTGACACCGGAGAGCCCCTGCCGGCGGGCGACTACGTGCGCATCGACGTCGTCGACCAAGGGTCGGGCATCGCGCCCGACATCCGCGACAAGATCTTCGACCCGTTCTTCACCACCAAGCAGAAGGGGAGCGGCCTCGGGCTCGCCTCGGCCTACTCGATCGTCCGCAACCACGAGGGCTACATCGACGTCGAGTCGGTGCCCGGACGTGGCAGTCGCTTCTCCGTGTTCCTGCCCGCCTCGGCGAAGCCGTGGTCGAAGCCCCCGCCCCCGCCGAGCCTCGCCGCCGTGCGCCCCTGGCGCATCCTCGTCCTCGACGACGAGCCCATGATCGCGAACGTCACGCGTCGCATCCTCGGCGCGCGAGGCCACGAGGTCGTGACGGTGGCCGACGGCAGCGAGGCCGTCGCATCGTGGCTCCGACAGCGAGACGCGGGCCAGCCGTTCGACCTCGCCGTCCTCGACCTCACCATCCCCGGTGGCATGGGCGGAAAGGAAGTGGTCGCACACCTCCTCGAGGTCGACCCGAGCGCGCGGGCCGTCGCGTCGAGCGGCTACTCCAACGATCCGGTGATGGCGAACCACCAGGCGCACGGCTTCACCGCGTGCCTCCCCAAGCCCTACACCGTCGACGATCTGCACCACCTCATCACCGTGCTCCAGGGCGACACCGCCTCCTGAACTGGCAGGGTTCCTGCACATCTCGACGATGTGTCCACCCGCAACGACAGGATCTCTCTGCTCGACGCCCAGAGCCGGCGTTCCGCCAGCGTCAGCCCGGAGGCACGCCGCGTCAGCAGCTTGACGCCGCCGCGCGAGCCGCTGAAGCCCTCCACGCGCCCCTCGGCGCGCACATCGACACGTCCCGCTTCGAGCTTCGACCTCGACGAGGAGCTCTGGTTCGGCTTGAGCGACGAGATCGGGAAGGAGGAGGCCAAGCGGAGCCTCGCCGCCACCGTGGCCCGCGAGCTCGGCGTGCGCGCGGCCCCGACCACGGTCGCCGCGATCGGCGCGCTCGACCTCGACACGGCGCCGGTCGACGACATCATCAAGGTCTTCGAGGCCGACCCGGCGCTCGCGGCCCGCGTGCTCTCGGTGGTCAACTCGGCGGGGTATGCGCTGTCGTACCGCTGCCGCTCGATCCGCCACGCCGTGGTGATGCTCGGCGTGCGCGCGGTGGCGTCGCTGGCCACGGCGTCGTCGTTCATGGATTTCCTCACCCACGACTCCGAGGTGTCCGAAGCGCTGACCGCCCATGCCCACGACGTCGCGGTGCTGTCGGCCCACCTCGCCTTCCTGAGCGGCGAGTCGCGCGAGCAGGCCTACGCGATCGGCCTGCTCCACGACATCGGCCGCTCGATGCTCCTGCAGTCCGAGGAGCAACGCTACCAGCCGCTCGGGTCGCTCACCGACGAGTCCAACGTCGCCGAGCGGGAGCGCGAGGAGTTCGGCTTCGACCACGCGATGCTCGGCTCCACGGTGCTCCGCGCGTGGCAGATCCCCGACCCGATCCCCACCATCGTCGCCTACCACCACGCGCCGCAGCGCCTCTACGCGAAGGGCGGGCGCGAGGCCGCGCTCGTGTGCATCCTGCGCCTCGCCGACCGGCTCGCCCCCGCGCTGCGGGCCTACCACGAGCCCGACCCCGAGGCCGTCGCCGCGGTGATCGCCGAGCCGAGCCACGACATCCTCGGCCTCGACGCCAAGCAGGTGAGCGCCGCCTGGGCCTCGCTCCGCGCGGTCGTGCTCGAGGAGCGGTCGCCCGGCGACGGGCCCATCCGCACGCTCGCCCCTGCCGCGCCGAAGCCCGAGGACGAGACGCCGCCGTCCTCGGTCACGATCGTCGAGGCGCCGTCTCGGCTCCTGTGCACCAAGTGCGCGCAGCCGACCCTCGGTGACGAGTGCCCCGCGTGCAAGCGCGCCCTCTGCCGCGACCACCTCCCGGACAACGCCGTGTGCGAGGCCTGCGAGGCCGCCGTCACCGCCGCGCGCCGCGACGATCGGTGGCTCCAGGGCCTCTTCCGCGCCACCGTCGGCGCGAGCGCCGGCCTGCTCGTCGTCCTCGCCTCGCTGCTCGTCGTGCGCCTGATCGGGCGGGTGTCGTCACTGCTCGAGATGGCGTTCTTCGTGCTCGCCGCGGCGATGGTGGTCTTCGGAGTGAACGCCGCGTTCCGCGCGTTCCACGTGCGCATGCGCGCGCTCGGTCGCCAGGCCGGCCGCTCCGACGTCGCCCCGCGCCCCTCGCTGATCGTCAACGCCAGCGAGACTCCGCCGAACATGAACCTGCGCGAGGACGAGATCGCGACCGCGGTCGAGCGCCAGGTGTTCCGCGCGACGGCGATCGGCAACCTCATGGAGAAGGTCCGCTCGCTCTCGCCCCCCGCCCCGCGGGATCCCTCCATCCCGCCGAGCGCCGGCGTCCCGCTCGTCCGCGGGATCTTCGGCGAGCCGGGCATGCCCATCAGCATCACGATGCCCCCCGAGGCCGGCTCGCCCTCCAACACGCCGAGCGAGCGGCCCAGGGCGCGCCGCACCCGGAAGCCCCCCGCGGGCGACGTGGCGACCACCGCCGCGACGACCGACACCGCCACCACCGATGGAGCGAGCGCCCCGACCGACGTGAGCGCAGCGAAGCCGAAGCGCCGCGCGAAGACGAAGACCGCGCCGCCCTCCGAGGGCGTCGTCACCTCTGCGCCGACCCCCAGCGAGAAGCCGAAGTCGCGCCCGCGCAAGTCGCGCGCGGCGGCGCCGCCCGAGGCTCCGCCGGACAGCGCCGTCACGCGCATCGGATCGACCCTCCCCGAAGGCGCGCTCGAGGACGAGACCCCGAAGCGCAGCCGAAGGCCGCGCAAGGCGATGTAGCACCGAGCAACTTCGCGTCGGCTATCCTCGGGTCGATGACGCGAAGGACGAAGCGGTGGCTCGTGGCGATCCCCTTCGCCCTCGCCCTGCTCGTCGCGCTCTTCGCGCGGACCTTCTCCGCCGCGCCCCTCCCCCCGGTGCCCCCCTACGCGGGGCTCACCCCGAGCGCCACGCCTCCCGCCGGCATGCGCGTCGTGCACCTGCCGACCGGCATCATCCCGCGCAACGCCGCCATCGCATACCGGGGCGGCGCGTTCTCCGACAAGCGTGACTTCACGATGTCCGCCCTCCTCGTGAAGCACCCCCGTGGCGACGTCCTGATCGACACCGGCTTCGGCCGCGCCATCGACGCCCAGTTCGCCAGCATGCCCTGGTTCTTCCGCGCTGGCAGCAAGCTCCACAAGGGCCGGCCGGCCGCCGACCAGCTCGCCGCCGCCGGCTACGACGCGAGGAACCTCCGCGCCATCCTCCTCACGCACGCGCACTGGGACCACGTGAGCGGCATCCCCGACTTCCCCGACGTGCCGGTCTGGATCACCGCCGACGAGCGCCGCTTCATCGCCGACGGCGGCACCATCACCGACATCGCGCGCAGCATCCCGACCGCGCGCTACGTCGACTACGCCTTCGAGCAGGGCCCCTACCTCGGCTTCCCGCGCAGCCACGACGTGCACGGCGACGGCTCCATCGTCGTGGTCCCCGCCCCCGGCCACACCCCCGGCTCGGTCATCGTCTTCGTCCACCTCCCCACCGGCCAGCGCCTCGCCCTGGTCGGCGATCTCGCCTGGCA
>JAEUKC010000460.1:0-12228 GCA_016794445.1 Myxococcales bacterium | reverse complement strand
GCAGACCTGGGCCGAGCAGCGCGTGAACATCACGACCCGCGAGATCGAGTACCAGCGCTACGAGATCCCCGGCTTCCCGCTCGTCAACGCGCGCATCGGATACCGCTTCTCGTTCGAGCCCATCGAGCTCGGCCTGAGCGCTACCAACCTCCTCAACAACGTCGTCCGCCAGCACCCGTTCGGGCAGCAGCTCGGTCGGCGTGTCATCCTCATGGCTTCGTACCGGTTCTGATGGTGAATGGCATGAATTCCTTCCCTCTCTCGATCGGCCGTTGTCGCTTGTTCGGAGCCTTCGTGCTCGCCACCGTCGCCTCCACGGGCGTCGGCTGCGACAAGAACGTCCTCGTCGACGACGCAAACCAGAACCCGGGCATCCTCGGCCCACGCGGCATCATCCGCGGCACGATGAACTACCTCGGCCCGGGCCCCTGCCTGAAGGACGGCCAGGTGGAGGGCGTGGCCGTCGTCCTGCTCTTCGCCTTCAACAACCCCCCTCCTCCCGACGGCCTCGCGAGCACTGCGCTCAACTTCGCCACGGTCCCTGGAGAGAAGCTCTTCTACAACTACCCGCGCCCGACCTCCGGTCCAGGCTCCAAGGGCCACAAGGACTCGCTCTGCCCGGCGCCGGATTCGCCGGTCGTCAGCGCGAGCGCGCCGTTCTCCATCCAGCAGATCGGCACCGTCGCGGCGCTGCCCGACGGCTCGTCGGTCATCCTCGGCGGCAGCTTCCAGGTGCGCGGGTTCTACAGCCGCCAGGGTCGCTTCAACGCGCTCTTCGGCTACGCGAACCTGCCGCTCGCCGGCGACGTCGCTGGCGGTGCCATCGCGGACATCCGCGCGGCTTCGCCCAAGTTCGCGCAGGTCGACGTCGGCGTGCCCTACCAGGGCCCGGACGTCCCCAACGTGGTCAAGAAGGGCGATCTGGTCATCCCGGCCGAGGGCTTCATCCGCGACGCCGTCGCCGTGACGTACGGCCTCACGCTGCCCTCGAGCCGGCCGTTCTTCTCGGTCGACTACGCGAACTCCAAGTCGATCACGTACACCGATCCTGGGGTCGACTTCAGAGCCGACTACCCGTGCGACGCCGACGCGACGGGGCCGTGCCGCTACGGCACCCCGAAGGCGGCCACCGACACCAACGGCACCATCACCTTCCGCCAGGACCACGCGAGCACGAGCCAGTCCAAGCTCCTCTGCTTCGCCAACAAGGATCCGGCCTGCGACGGCTTCCAGTTCGCGCAGGCGAGCTTCCCGCAGATCCGGTTCCGCTACGGCTTCCCCGGCAACCTCGCCGAGGCCAAGCAGACCGATGCCTGGCTCGCCAAGAACGCCAAGCCCGCCAGCGCGGTCGCCGCCGACAAGGCGACGCGGCCGTACTACAACGTCGATCCGACCGAGTTCGGGGGCGCGTTCCCCGCCTCGGCCAAGTTCATGCTCACGCGGCAGTTCAACGCCACCACTGGCAAGGGCGAGATCATCCGCGACAACGACACGCTCGAGAGCGTCGCCCAGATCGCCCAGATCTACCCCAACGTCGTGCTCTCGAAGCTCGTCGAGGACGACAACGGCGAGATCGCCTTGCCGACGCGTTCCCAGACCGATCCGGCCGTCGTCATCCAGACCATCTCGATCCGCGACACCCCGGGCACCACCGTCGGCTCGATGAAGGCCACGTCGGAGTCCACCATCATCGGTGGTGGGCTGACCACGGCCGACAACACGGCCGTCGATCCCAACCAGCCGCTCGCCAAAGCCAACGGCTTCGAGCTGCAAGAGGGCTTCACGGCCCTCATCCGGCCCTCGACGGTGTGCATCCACACCAAGCGCGACCTGCGTGGCACCCTCGTCACGCCAGTCCGCTACGATCCCAACCCCCGTAACGATCTCCCGATCGTGTCGGCGGCCAAGCTGCTCGCCAACAACCCGAACCGCGTGAAGAAGGTCGAGTTCGGGTGCCTGCCGCCCGGCCACTACTCGATCAACGTCGTGTACCCCACGGGCCAGGCCTGGAGCTTTCCGAACCTCATGGGCTACTGCTCGCACACCGCGCGCTTCCAGCCCAACGAGGAGTGCATGGGCTGGGTCTCGGAGGGCACGCAGAAGACGCCCTTCCCCAAGCCGGGTGATGCGGTCCCCGCGGCCGGCTTCACGCTCCGCCCGCTGCTCGCGAGCCAGTCGCCGTGGCAGGTCGGCGCGGATGGCCTCTTCAAGCTCTTCGACGACACCGGGACGCCCGGAGTGCCGCCCTCGAACCGCACCAAGCTCAAGCTCCCTCAGACCATCGTCATCACGCCTTCGGCTCGCTGCGGCAGCTACAAGAAGGAAGACACAGTCTGCACGAGCGACGCGGGCTGCAAGGTCTACGGCCGGAGCAACGTCAAGGGTTCCTGCGTGGCCTACACGGGCAGCGTCGGGGCCTTCGCGGGCAAGTCGTACTGCGATCTCAACGGCGACGGCCGCGTCAACCCGGCCATCTCCACCTGGGTGAGCAACGACGTGAACGAAGACACCATCGTCCCCGAGACCATCAAGGACAAGGACGGCAAGGACATCATCAACCCGGCGTTCTCGAACGGCCTCTTCAGCGACGCGAAGGACGTCAACAAGAACGGCAAGCTGGACCTGAACACGCCGCCGGTCTGCTCGCTCGGGGCGGACGCCTACGAGTCCTGGCAGGTCGCCCCGAAGTAGGGAGCGCGTAGGGCCGCCATGCGCGGATACCTGGTGGGGGCGTCGATCCAGAGGGTCGACGCCCCTCTCCCTTCGGTGCACGTGCTCGCGCTCCGCGTGACGGAGCCCGACGCCGAGGGCGTCACCGTCTCGCTGGCGGTGTTCCCGGGGACGGTCGCGGTCGTCCGCGGGGCCCCCCGCGGCAACGGCGGCAAGCCCGCCACCGCGGAGACGATGCGCTGGCGCAAGTGGCTCGAGGGCGCTCGCGTGGTCGCGTTGCTCCGGCGCGAGGACGGGCTCCGCCTCGCCGTGCGCCGCGGCGAGGAGCGATGCTCGATCGTGGTCACGCGGACCAGCGTCGCGCTCGTGACCGACTCGGGCGCCGTCGACGGCGAGAAGGCGATCACGGAAGAGGAGGCGCTCGCGCTGGAAGCGGCCGCCGCCGAGGCCCTCTCCGCCCATCGCGCCGGCCTCGAAGAGGAGCGGCGCAAGGCGCTCGTGGTCGCGCTGCGCCGCGCGATCGCCAAGGTGGATCGTCGCCTGCGCGCGATCGACGACGACCTCGCGCGCATCGCCGGCGCGCGCGACCTCTCCGCGCGCGCCACACTTCTATCGTCCTACGCCCACGCCATCCCCAAGGGCAGCGATCGTGCGGAGCTCACCGACTGGGTCACCGGCGACGCGGTCGTGCTCGCCCTCGACCCGAGCAAGACCGCGCGGGCGAACGCCGAGGCGATGTTCGCGCGGAGCAAGCGGCTCGAGCGCGGAGCGCAGATCGCGCGCGCGCGGCGGGAAAAGACGGAGCAGGAGCGCGCCGCTCTGGTCGCGCTCCTCGCGAGCGCCCCCGACCTCCCGCTCGCCGTCCTGCAGCAGCGTGCAGGAGGCATCGAGGCCCGGGTCGGCAAGGGCAAGCAGCAGGACCCGGACGAGCGCTCACCGTTCCGCACCTATTCGAGCGGCACGCGTCCGATCCACGTCGGCCGGGGCGCCGCCGACAACGACGCGCTCACCACCAAGCACGCACGCCCCTACGACCTGTGGCTCCACGCGCGAGGCGTGACGGGCGCCCACGTCGTCGTGCCCCTCGGCAAGCAGGAGGCCTGTCCGCCGGATCTCCTGGTCGACGCGGCGCACCTCGCCGCGCACTTCTCCGACAGCCGCGGCGAGCCGGTGGTCGACGTGCAGTACACGCCGCGCAAGTGGGTGCGCAAGCCGAAGGGCTCGGCGCCCGGCGCCGTGGTCGTCGACCGCGAGAAGGTGCTCGCGCTCCGCGTGGAGCCCGCGCGCCTCACCCGCCTGCTCGAGACACTCAGGGGGGGCTGAGGCGGTCGACGCCCATGAACGGGCGCAGCGCCTCGGGGATCTCGAGGCTGCCGTCGGGCAGCTGGTACTGCTCGAGGATCGCGACCAGGGTGCGACCCACCGCGAGCCCGCTGCCATTGAGCGTGTGCACGAGGCGCGGCTTGTCCTTGTCCTTGCGGGCGCGGATCTGGGCGCGGCGCGCCTGGAAATCGCCGCAGTTCGAGCAGCTCGAGATCTCGCGGTAGGCCGACTGACCCGGCAGCCACACCTCGAGATCGTAGGTCTTGCGGGAGGCGAAGCCCATGTCACCGGCGCAGAGCTGCACCACGCGGTAGTGCAGGCCGAGGCGCTGGAGCACCTTCTCGGCGTGGCCGGTGAGCTCCTCGAGCGCGGCGTCGCTCGTCTCGGCGGAGGTGAGCTGCACGAGCTCGACCTTCTGGAACTGGTGCACGCGGATCATGCCGCGCGTGTCACGCCCGTAGCTGCCGGCCTCGCTGCGGAAGCACGAGGTGTGGGCGGTGTAGCGGAGCGGCAGGCGCGACTCGTCGAGGATCTCGTCGGCGTGCAGGTTGACGAGCTGCACCTCGGCGGTCGGCGAGAGGTAGAGGATGTCCTCGTCGGCGCGCTTGGTCTTGAAGAGGTCGGCCTCGAACTTGGGGAGCTGACCCGAGGCGCGCAGGGCCTCGGCGCGCACCATCACCGGCGGCAGGATCTCGGTGTAGCCGTGCTCGCGGGTGTGCATGTCGAGCATGAGCGCCGCGATCGCGCGCTCGAGGCGGGCGCCGAGCCCGCGCAGGAGCCAGAAGCGCGCGCCCGAGATCTTCGACGCGGCCTCGAAGTCGAGGATGCCGAGGCGGGCGCCGACGTCGACGTGGTCCTTCGGCGCGTCGCCCACGCGGGTGGGCTTCTCGCCGTGGGTGCGCACGACGACGTTGCCGTGCTCGTCGACACCGTCGGGCACCGACGGGTCGGGGAGGTTGGGCACACCGAGCAGGATCTCCTCGATCTGCGCGTCGACGGCCTTGCTCTCGGCCTCGAGCGCCTTGATCTCGTCGGAGAGCGCGCGCAGGGCCTCGCGGCGCGCGTCGAACTCGGGCGTACCCTTCTTGGCCTTGGCCATCTCGGCGCTGGCCGCCTTCTGCGACTGGATCTTGCTGTCCCGCGCCTGGATCCCCGCTGAACGCCTGGCGCGTAGCTCACCCAGGCCATCGAGCAACGCCGCGTGCTTGGGGCCTCGACGGGCGAGGGCGGCGCGGGCTTCTTCGAGGTGATCGACGATCTGACGCAGGTCGTGCATGACGCGGACCGACGTACCACATCGGCGTCGCCGCCAGCAGGCACGGCATCCGCCGACGACCCGCCTTCCTTGGTCGCTCCCGGACCGTCCCTGTCCGGTCCTCCGCTCCGGATTCATGTACAATCGCAAGGATGCGACCGGGTGACCTCCTGGAGCAGCGCTACCGGCTCGTTCGCGTGCTGGGTCGTGGGCGCTCGGGGAGCGTCTGGTGCGCGCGCAACGAGCTCATCGATCGGCCGGTCGCGGTCAAGGTCCTGCACCGCTCGCTCGCCGCCGATCCGGAGCGCTTGCAGCGGTTCTTCCAGGAGGCGCGCGCGTGTGGACGCGTGCGTCACCCCGCGGTCGTCGAGGTGCTCGATCTCGGGCAGGGCGACGACGGCACGCTGTTCCTCGTGATGGAGCTGCTCGAGGGCGAGACCATGGCCTCGCTCCTCTCGCGCAAGGGCCGCCTGTCGCCCGACGAGGCGCTCGCGCTCGTGGTGCCGCTCGCCCACGGCCTCGCCGCCGCGCACACCCACGGCATCCTCCACCGCGATCTCAAGCCCGCGAACATCTACCTGCACAAGACCCCGACCGGCGGCCTGCAGCCAAAGATCCTCGACTTCGGGATCAGCAAGATCCTCGGCAACGACGTCACCGCGACCGGCATCGTCCTCGGGACGCCGAGCTACATGTCGCCCGAGCAGGCGCGCGGCGTGCCCGATCTCGACGCGCGCACCGACGTCTGGTCGCTCGGCGTGATCCTCTACGAGTGCCTCACCGGTCGGCTGCCGTTCATCGCCAAGGAGTACCGCGCGCTCGTCGACGAGATCGTCGACAAGAAGCACGTGCCCGTCGATCGCCTCGTGCCCGACGTGCCGAGCGACCTCGCGCGCATGGTCGACGAGTGCCTGGAGAAGGGGCGCGAGCGGCGCATGCCCTCGGCGGCCACGATGGCTCAGAAGCTCACGTCGGTGCTGCGGCGCCGCGGCCGCGACGACCTCGTGCGCGACCCCGACGACGAGTTCTCCGAGGGCGCGCCCACGCTCACGGCCGACCGCGAGAAGATGAAGGCGATCATCGACGACACGCTCGGCGACGCCGCGAAGCAGCCCGCCGCCGCACCCGAGGAGGCGCCGCACCTCACCGAGAAGGCCGCCGCCACCATCGCGCCGAGCAAGCACGACGACAAGATCCGCACCGCGCTCGGCATCCAGCCGTCGGCCGTCACGGCGTTCCTCGCCTCGCAGACCGCCGGCAACAAGCGCCAGGCGGGCTGGAGTCCTCCGCGTCCTGCCGCGGGTACGCCCGCCAAGGTCAAGGTCGAGACCAAGACCGATCGACCGCCCTCGCGCAAGGACGCCCCGGCCCTGCAGCCCCGTGCGCGCGGCGAGGGTGGCGCGGACAAGCTCGCCACGGCCGTCCGCGATTCCGAGGAGACGCACCCCGAGCGCGACATGCCACGTGACCCGGACGCCACCCAGCCTCCTCGCGACGCTGCCCCCCGCTCGCGCGACGTGGTTCCCAACGACGGGGCGCCACGCGGTGCCCGTGTCGCCGCGCCGGCCCCCGCCCAAGGCGGGTCGACGCACGCCTGGGAGCTCGCCGCGGCCGCCGCGGCCTCGGGGCGCGCCGAGGTGATCCTCGGACCGTCCTCGCCCGCAGCGCCGTCCACCCTCTCGGTGCGGGCCTCCGAGCCGAAGATGGTGGTCGACGGCGACTGGGACACCACGGTCGCCGACATCTCTCCCGAGACGATGGAGAAGGGACCCACGCCGCTGCAAGCGGCGCCCTTGCCGAAGGCTCCGCCGACAGCGCCGATGGTCACCGACCCGCCGCCGGCCAAGACCACGCGCGCCCTGCAGAAGTCCCCGTCCACGCAGACCGGCGCGGAGACGCCGGTGGCCCGCAAATCGATCCCGCCCTCGGCGGACGGTCGACTCGAGGTCCGAGAGGGCGCGCCGAAGAAGCTCGGGGCCTCGCTCGCTGCCATCCCGGGCTTCAGCGCCGCCGGTCCGCAGCGGGACCTCGAGCCACGCGCGAAGACGGCACCGCCCCCGGCACCCCTCACGACCACCTCGAAGGCGGGCACCTCGCGTCCGCCGCCGCCACGCTCGGCGCCCCCGGCAGCGCCGCGTCGCTCGCAGCCACCGCCCGCGCAGCAGACGCCGATCCCCGCGAAGGTCTCGGCCGAGTCGGTGCCGAAGAAGACCGTGCCTCCGCGGCCGCCGCCGCCCAAGAGCAACCGCAACACGATCCGTCCCACCGGAGACTTCGCGGCGCCGGCGAGCCCCGACGTCATGCAGCTCTCGGCGCCACGCATGCCCGCCGATGCGGCCATGCTGGGCGCGCCGTTGCTGGGTCCAGAGCTGCTCGCGCTCGGTGACAACCCGCTCGCCGACGCGTTCCGCTCCGAGCCCGAGCCGGTGTTCGAGCTCGGCGCGCCCCGCCGCCCGGAGCCGATCGAGGAGCCGCCGGCGAGCGACGCGGGCGCCACGATCTCCAACGAGGTGACGCCGGACGTGGTCCTCGAGACCGACCGTCACTCGCGCGAGGCCCCGTCGATCGCGCCGCTCATGCTGGTCGCGGCGGCGGTGCTGTTCGTGTTCGGGGGCATCGTGGGCACGTTCGCGGCGAGTCGCAGGGGCACGACCCAGCACGTGCGCCGGTTCGCCGCGCAGACCGGCGTCGTGGTCGCCTGGCACCTGCAGGCCGAGAAGGTCGGGGCCGAGGAGGCGAAGGTCGCCGCCGACAAGGCGACCGCCCAGAAGCTCAAGGATCAGGCGGCCGCCGACGCGAAGAAGAAGGCCGACGACGAGGCCAAGAAGAAGGCCGAAGAAGACGCCGCCGCGGCCGCGGCCGCGGCCTCTGCGAGTGCGAGCGCCAGCGCCTCGGCGAGCGCATCGGCCAAGGTCCCCCCGAAGCCGGTGCCCAAGCCCACCACCAAGCCCACCCCCACGCCCAAGCCCACCACGAAGCCCACCACGAAGCCCACCGGAAAGCCGGCGCCCAAGGAGGAGCCGAAGAAGGACGGCAACAAGGAGTGGTGGCAGAAGAAGTTCTGACCGCAGGAGGTCTCATGCAACGCAGGCTCGCTTGGTTGTCGGCGATCGCCCTCCTCGGCTGCGGAGGCACCGAGACGGTGTCTTCCGATGATGCGAGCGTCGACAGTGCGACGGTCGACACGGCGACGTCGGACAGCGCGACGTCGGACAGCGCCGCCGCGGACAGCGTGACGTCGGACAGCGTGACGTCGGACAGCGCCGACGTCGGCAAGGACACTGCCGTCGACGTCGCCGACATCGGCGCGTGCCGACCTTTCTGGTGCGGGTGCGGATCCTGTGTGGCGGCCGACATCGTCTGCACGCGGAGCAGCGCGGGCTGTCCGCTCGGGTGCCCGGCGGGCCCGTGTCCCGAGATGGAGAAGGCCGGTCTGTGCACGGGCGAGGGCGATCGCTGCGTCCGCAACGGGATCGGCGGCGAGATCGCCTGTCTCGGCGACGGCGACTGTCCGCCCGGGAAGTGCTGCTCCGGGACCTTCACGCCGCCGAAGGTCGGTCGCTGCGGGGCGTGTCCCTGAGGGTCACTTCACGGGCCCGAGCGGCGTGGTCGCGGCGACAGGCTCGATGATGACCCGCTTCTTGTCAGAGCCGCCGTAGGTCTTGCCGTCGAACAGGTAGACCATCGGCGAGTGGCCCATGTCGAGCACCGGCGCGCCGATCGGCTTCTCGACCGACTTGCAGTTGGGGCCGCGGTCGAGCGTGACCAGCACGACCTGCTTCTTGTTGGCGCAGTTGGTCACGCGGATGCGGGCGCCGCAGCCGTAGCGGTCGGCGTCGGCGGCGAACCACTCGAGGGAGGCCTCGCACTCGGGGCCGGTGAGGCCGCTCGCGCAGAGGCCCTTGTTACCGCACGCGAACAGGCAGTTGTCCGTCGGGTCCTTGAAGATCGTGCCGTCGGCCTTGCGGTAGCAACCGAACCAGCTCGTCGCGTAGATGCGGTTCTTGGGGATCTCGGTCGACGTGTTGCCCGACGCCGCGTCGCACACGCTCGGCGGCTGGAAGCTCGCCGCGTCGACGCCCGCGCAGAGCGCGTCGATCGAGGGGCCCGTGTCGGTGGGCACGGTGTCGGTCGGAGCGTCGCGGCTCGCCTCCTCGAACGCGTCGCCGGGGCTGTCGACACCGAGGTCGGGCATCGTGCCCGTGTCGATTCCGTCGTCGCTCGCCGTGCCGTCCGCGGCAGCGTCGGCGGCCGCATCGGCGTCGTCCGTGATGGTCCCCTCGCTGCTCGAGCACCCGAGCACGAGGAGCACCGAGGCGAGGGCGAGAGACTTCATGCCCGCGATCGAATCACGGATCGGGGCGCCTTCCCAGCAGAGCCTCAGAACAGCTTCGAGAGCACCTGGCCGATCGAGCCGAAGTCAGAGCCCTGGCCCTGCGGCTGCTGCCAGCCTTGCTGGGGCGGCGGCCCTCCGTAGGGGTTCGGCGGCGTGTCGCCGGTGACCGCGTTCAGGAGGCTGCGGCCCGCGTCCGTGTGCGTGGCGACGTAGGCGAGGCCACCCACCGCGGCGACCCCGGCGCCGACGGCGAGCGCGGTCTTGGCGGTGGACCACGGCTGGCCCTGCTGCTGCGGCAGCTGGCCGGTCTGCGGATCGGCCCAGCCCGGCGCCTGGTACTGGCCGGGGGACATGCCCGGTGCCATGCCGCCGATGGGTGGACCGGCCCCTGGCATCTGCATCGCGCTCGCCGCGGGTTGCCCGGCGTTCTGGCCGTCCGTCCAGCCCGGCGCGACGTACTGGCCCGGGAGCATGCCCGGAGGGAGGTTCTGCGCCGGCGCGGCGGGCGCAGCGGCGGCCTGCGGAGCGGCGTTGTACGCAGGCGCCTGCGGAGCGGCGTTGTAGGGCGGCGGCGCGGGTGGCTGCGGCGCAGCGGTGCCCGGGCTCGCGACGGCGCGCACGACCTGCTGCAGCTCGTTGCGATCGAACCACACGCCGTGCTCGCGGCACGTGTCGACGACCACGCCCGCGGCGGGGATCGGCATCTTCTCCATCGCGTTGCGACACTGAGGGCACGCGGCCTGGGCGTTCACGTCCACCGCCTGCTCCGCGGCGCGCGCCACGTGGTCGGCGGCCTGCATCGCGACCGGATCGACCGCCGCGACCACCGTGCGGCTCGCGGCGCCGTCGAGCCACATGCCGCCGCAGCCGGTGCAGGCGAACATGGTGAAGCGCGGAGCCTGGTGGGTGGTGAGCGGCCTCTGGCAGCGGGGGCAGTTCATCGCTGGATGGTAGCAAACCAATCCACGAGCTTGCGCAAACCGTCCTCGACGCCCACCTGCGCGGTCCAGCCGAGGGCCGCGCGCGCCGCGCTCACGTCCGCGATCGAGTAGCGGATGTCGCCCCCGCGCGCCTCCGCGAAGGTGGGCGAGAGGTCGCGCCCGACGATCCGACCGAGCATCGCGAGGAGCTCGACGAGCGTGGTCTGCTCGCCGCGCGCGACGTTGAAGGTGGCCCCGGACACGCCCGGCACGGTGCCGGCGAGGTAGTTGGCCTCGGCGACGTCGCCGACGAACACGAAGTCGCGGGTCTGCAGGCCGTCGCCGAACACCGTGATGGGCGCGCCCGAGAGCGCGCGCTGCACGAAGATGCTGATGACGCCCGAGTACGGCGAGCTCGGATCCTGACGGGGGCCGAACACGTTGAAGTACCGCAGGGTGACCGTCTCGACGCCGTACAGCTTCGGCCACGCCTTCAGATAGAGCTCGCCGGTGATCTTCTCGACGCCGTAGGGCGAGATCGGCGCGGGCAGCATGCCCTCGTGCTTGGGGAGCGTGGGCTCCTCGCCGTAGATCGCCGCCGACCCCGCGAACACCACCCGCTTCACGCCGCGGGCGCGGGCCTCGAGCAGCACGTTGAGCGTGCCCTGGATGTTCACGTCGTGCGAGAGCTGCGGGTCCTCGACCGACTTGGGCACCGAGACGACCGCGGCCTCGTGGAACACCAGGTCGCACCCCGCCATCGCCGCGCCGAGCGCCGCGCGGTCGCGGACGTCGCCCACCACGAGGCGCGCGTCGATGCCGGCGAGGTTCTCGCGCTTGCCGGTGGAGAGGTCGTCGAAGGCCACCACCTCGATCCCCGCGGCGCACAGGCGGGCGCCGATGTGTGACCCGATGAACCCCGCGCCCCCGGTGACCAGTGCTCGCATGCGAGACGACCGTAGTTTCCCGGGTCGGTCTCGTCCACGCGCGCTTGACGGTGGGGGCTCCCCTCGGTACTTCCCCGCGGTGCAAGAGGGGGTTTTCGCGCGGATCGGCCTGGGCCTCGCGGTCCTCGGTCTGGGCGTCCTCGGGCCGGATCTGCTCGGCATCGACCGGGGGCTGCACGCCGAGTCCGTCGTCGCGCCTGCGCCGAACAAGCTCGGCCGGGCCACGGCGTTCTTCTACGGGCCGAAGCCCCCGCGCGAGCTGCTCCATCATTACGACCGCCTCGTGGTCGACCCGGACCACGTCCCTTCCCCCGAGGCCTTCGTCGCGCCCATCGCGCTCGGCGCGAGCGCGGCCAGTCCCCGCGCGGTCAAGCCGGCGCCCCGGGCGCAGCTGTTCGCCTACGTGAGCATCGGCGAGGTCCACCCCTCGCGGCCGTGGCGCAAGGAGGTCCCGCCCAAGCTGGTCCTCGGCAAGAACGGCGCCTGGGGCTCCGAGTTCGTCGACGTCGGCAATCCTGCCTGGGCCGCGCTCCTGCTCGACAAGGTCTTCGAGCCGCTGTGGAAGGCGGGCTACCGCGGCTTCTTCCTCGACACGCTCGACAGCCACCTCGTGGTCGCCAAGGACGAGCCCGCCCGGGTGCGCGCGCGCGCCGGCATCGCCGCGCTGATCGCCGAGGTGAAGAAGCGCCACCCTGACGCGCGCCTCCTCGCGAACCGCGGGTTCGAGCTCCTCGACGCGATCGCCCCGCACCTCGAGGGGCTCGTCGTCGAGTCGCT
>JAEUKC010000427.1:0-17530 GCA_016794445.1 Myxococcales bacterium | reverse complement strand
ACGACCAGGCCGTCCTTGGTGTCGACCGCGATGCCGACGTTGATGTCGCGCAGGAGCACGTAGGCGTCGTCGAGCACCCGCGCGTTGAGCGAGGGGTTCTCCTTGAGCGCCAGCGTGGTCGCGTGGGCGATGAACGCGAGGTAGGTGAGGCCGACGCCCTCCTTCTTGTAGCGATCCTTGTGGGCGTCGCGCAGCTTCGAGGTCGCGTGCATGTCCACCTCGGCGACCGTCACCACCTGCGGGGCGACGTTCTTCGAGTAGACCATGTGCGCGGCGGTGATCCGGCGACGACGCGAGAACGGGACGACCTTGTCGCCCGGCTTCTCCATGTACGGCGGCACCTTGAAGGCGCCGTAGCCGACGCCCGGGATCGGCGGCACATAGACCTGACGACCGTCGGCCATCGCGGCCTGCAGCAGCGAGGTGAGCTCACCCGCGTTGCCGCTGCGCGCCGACACCGTCGGCGGCGCCGGGGTCGCGCCGAGCGGGGCGACGCGCGGCGGGGCCGGGGTCGCGCCGACGGGCTGCACGCGGGGCGGCATCGGGGTGCCCGTCATGGGCAGGCCCACCGGCAGGGCCTGCGCCGCGCGCACGACGTCGTCCTTGGTGACGCGCCCGTGCTCACCGGTGCCTGCGATCTGCGTCGGATCGACGCCCATCTCGCGCGCGCTGCTCCGCGCCGCTGGACCCGCCAGGGCTCCCCCGAAGGCCGACTGGCTCGGGCCGCCTGCGGGCGTGGGCGTGGACGTCGCCGGGACCGCCGCGGCCGTGGGCGCCGCGACCTTGCCGTCGCCGGGCTCCACGAGACAGAGCAGGGACTTCACCGGTACGGTCGCGCCTGCCTGCACCACGATCTTCACGATGGTGCCCGCCGTGGGCGAGGGCACCTCGGTGTCTGCCTTGTCGGTGGCCACCTCGAGCAGCGCCTGCTCGCGGGCGACGACGTCGCCCTCCTTGACCAGCCACTTGGTGATCGTGCCTTCGGAGACGCTCTCGCCCAGCTGCGGGAGGGTGACTTCGACCGTCATTCTGGGCGCGACGAATACACCTTTCCCTCACGGATCGCCACGCTGCGCGTCCGCTCACTGTGATAGCTTCCTGCTCCGTGGGGCGGTTCGGGCGACCAACGGCGAGGGGATTCGTCGCGCGCGCTGCGGGGATCGGCCTCGTCGCGTGGGCCTCGAGCGCGCACGCGGCCCCCCAGGATCTGTTCGGCTTCGGCGCGCGAAGCGCGGCCATGGGGGCCACCTCGGCGGCCGCCGCCGAGGGCTACGAGGCCGTCTTCGGCAACCCGGCGCTCCTCGCGGACACCCGGGAGAAGTCGCTCACGCTCGGGCTGAACTTCGCCCGCCACTTCCTGCACGCCGACACGGCGGATCGCGCGCGCTCGCTGCCGACCGATCCGATGAAGACCATCACCATCGGCGCCGCGCTGCCCATCCCGCTCGGCGGTGTGCTGCGCGACCGGATCACCTTCGGCGTCGGCTTCCTCGATCCGGTCAAATACCTGGTCCGCGCGAAGATCCTCTACCCCGAGACCCACCAGTTCCCCATCATCGCCCCGCGCGTGCAGTCGCTCGCCATCATCCTCGGCCTCGGGGCGCGCATCGGCGATCGCCTCTACGTGGGCGGCGGCTTCGAGGCGCTGGCGGCGCTCGTCGGCACGATCGACATCCGCCTCGACGCGACGGGCCGGGTGGGCTCGCGCACCGACGACCAGGTGGTCGCCGCGTACGCTCCCATCTTCGCCGCCGCCTTCGATCTGAGCCCCAAGCTGCGGCTCGGCGCCACGTTCCGTGGCGAGCTCATCGGGCGCTTCGCGGTGCTCATCCGCGCGCAGGATCTGGGCATCCCACTGCCCGACTTCAACGTCGCCGGCATGGCGCAGTACATCCCTCGCCAGCTGCAGCTCGAGGTGCGGTGGCTCGAGCGGCGCACCACCATCGCGCTCGGCGTGCTCGCCCGTCAGTGGAGCCGCTACCCGGGCCCCAACGAGCCCACCGTGTCGCTCAACCAGGAGTACGGCACAGGCTCGCCGCCGTTCTCCGCGCACGACACGCTGTCGCCGCGCATCGGCGTCGAGCACGTGCTCTCGCTCGGCGGCAAGGCCAGCCTGCGCCTGCGCGGCGGCTACATCTTCGAGCCCTCGCCGCTCGACGAGCAGACCGGCAAGGACAACCTCCTCGACGCGACGAGGCACGTGGTCACCGCCGGCATCGGCGTGCTCGGCGGCCAGAGCCTGCCGTTCTCGGTCGACGTCTACGCGCAGGCCCACCTGCTCGCGACGCGCGTGCACCACAAGGACTCCGAGAGCGGGCCCGACGTCACGAGCTCGGGCTCCATGTTCGCGGTCGGCCTCGCCACCGGGGTGCGGTTCTGATGCGCGCGCTCGCCACGCTCGCCGGGATCGCCACGGCGGTCTGCACGCTGGCGATCTCGACCACCGCGCTCGCTGGGCCCGCCGAGACCTATGGCTTCTTGTCCCGCTCCACCGCGATGGGCGGCGCCGTCAGCGCCGACGCGACCGACGTCAGCGCCAACTTCTACAACCCCGCCGGCCTCGCCTCGGCGCCCGGGGTCCGCATCGACATCGGCTACATGCGCGCCAACGCCTCGCTGCGCATGAACGGCAAGGACAACGGCGTCGACGCCGTGCACGGCCTCGTGTTCGGCCTCGTCGCGCCCGGCAAGCTGCTCGGGATGCCGTTCGCGTTCGGCGTCGCGCTGCACCTGCCCGACGACCGCGTGTTCCGCGTGCGCGCGCTCGACCAGCAGCAGCCGCGCTGGGAGATCTACGACAACCGCCCCCAGCGGCTGTTCTTCGGCGCGCACCTCGCGATCCAGCCGGTGAAGTGGCTCGAGATCGGCGGCGGCCTCGTGTTCCTCGCCGCGACGCGCGCGCGGCTCGACATCACCGGCGACCTCAGCCTGAGCGACGCGGCCACGAGCCGGCTCCGCCACGAGGTCGACGCCGACCTCACCTCCATTCGCTACCCGCAGCTCGGCCTGCGCCTCAAACCCACCGATCGCCTCCGCCTCTCGGCCGTGTATCGCGGCGAGTTCCAGCTCACCCTCGACATCGAGGCGCGCCTCGCGGTGCAGGCCAAGCTGCGCGACAGCAGCTGCGCCACCACGCTGTGCGTCCCGTTCTTCACCTACCTCACCACCTCCTCGGTGAACGCGTTCCTGCCGCGACAGGTCGTGCTCGGCGGCAGCTACGACGTGACCCCGGACGTCACGCTCGACGCCGACGTCACCTGGATCCAGTGGTCGTCGTACAAGTCGCCGATGAGCGCGGTCACGGCGCAGACCAAGTTCGACCCGCCGCCCGGCTTCCCCGCGAGCCTCACGCCCGAGAAGCCCGCGCCCACGGTGGTGCTGCCGCCCAACTTCCAGAACCGCGTGGTGCCGCGGATCGGGGTCGAGGCGCGCCTCCCGCTCTCGCCCAAGGGTCACTCGCTCGCGCTCCGCGGCGGCTACTTCTACGAGCGCTCGCCGGTGCCTCCGCAGTCGGGGGGCACCAACTTCGTCGACGCGGACCGCCACGCGTTCTCGGTCGGCACCGGCCTCAAGCTGCACGCGCCGTTCACCGAGATGCCCGGCGACATCCACTTCGATCTCCACGCGCAATGGTCGTACCTGCCCGAGCGCGTGTTCACCAAGGACTCCCCCGCCGATCCGATCGGCGACTACCGCGCGAGCGGCCAGATCTGGTCGTTCGGCACCACCCTGGGGCTGGCTTTCTGATGGCGGGCGTTCTGATGGCCTTGCCCTCGCGGATCGCCCTGCTCGGCTGCGCGCTCCTCTGCGCGTGCGCCACGCTGGCCGACGCCGGCCGCGGCGACGTCGATCTGCCGAACGTCTTCTCGGGGCCGTTCCGCACGCTCAAGCGCGCGCGTCGCTGTTACGACGACCCCACGACGGGCCAGCTGTCCTGCGTCGGCGTCGACGAGCTGCCCGAGGGCACCCAGAACGGCATCGCCAAGTACCCGGGGCTCCCGCCCTCCCGCTCGCCGAGCGCGCTCGTGCGCGGGCCCCTGCACGTGATCCTGTTCGTCGGGCGCGGCAAGGAGGGCTCACCCACCGACCGCATCGCGCGGCTCGAGTCGAAGGACGCGCGCAAGTTCGACGAGGTGGTCGACGTCCTGCCCCTCGATCGCCCCGACGAGGGCACGAGCATCGGCGATCCCTGGGCCCTCGACGTCGACGGCAAGGTGACCCTCTACTACTCGTCGCCCACCGGCGGCATCTTCCGCGCCCGCGCCCGCGATGGCCTCGTGGGCTCCTCGTTCGACAAGGACGGGCCGATCACCCTCGAGGGCGCCGCGAGCCCGCTGGAGACCGGAACGGCGCGGGCACCCTCGGTGATGCTGTTCGGTGGTCGCTACCGCCTGCTCTACGCGTCCGGCGTGCACCTCTTCGAGGCCGAGAGCACCGACGGGCTGCGCTTCCGCCGGCTCGGCGTCGTGCTCGCGCCGAGCGCATCCGTCGATCCCGCCACCCTGCCGGAGGGCGTGCGGCCCCCGTTCGACGACGCCAGCGTCGACGATCCGTGCGTCGACCGCATCCTCACCCCCGCCGGGCGCGTGCTCGTGCGCCTGCTCTACACGGGACGCGACAAGAGCGGTGGGTCGTCGATCGGTTACGCCGGCCGCTTCGGCGACGAGGGCGTGTTCGAGAAGCGGTCGGGCTTCGTGTACGGCGGCAAGCTGCCTGGCGGCCTCACCAAGAACTCCCATGCCAACGCGCCTGCCGTCGCGCGTTTCGAGGACTTCGCGCTCCTCTACGCCAACCAGGACACTGGTGAGAGCATCCAGCGCCTCGGGGTCGCCGTCTCTCCCCAGACGATCTCGCTGCCTTATCCAGAATCTCTCTGACGATCTCGCTGGCCCGACACTTCGTCGATCCGCAGGGCCGAAATGGGCTGTATTGTCCGCGAGCAATGAAGCCTTTGGTCAAGAAGATCCTGCTGGGGCTGGGTGGGGTCGTGGCGCTCGTCGTGGTGGGCGGCGGTGGGTTCTACGCCATCCAGGCGTCGGCCTTCGAGGGGTCGATGGACAAGGTCTACGACGTGCCCCTCCCCAAGGTGGAGCGCTCCACCGATCCAGTCGTGCTCGCCCGCGGCAAGCACGTGGTCGAGGCGCTGGGCGGATGCAGCTCTGCGGACTGCCACGGCAAGGATCTCGCGGGAGGACGCCCCCTGATCATGGGCCCGGTCGGCACCTTCACGGGCCCGAACATCACGCCGGGCGGCATGCTGACTGCCTACTCCGACGCCGAGCTCGTGCGCTTGATGCGCCACGGCCTCAAGAAGGACGGCCGCTCGCTCGCGTTCATGCCCGTGCAGGACTTCAGCTGGCTCGACGACGCCGACCTCGTCGCTGCCGTCTCGTACCTGCGAACGGTGCCGAGCGTCTCCAAGCCCAACGGCCTCGTGAAGGCCGGACCGATCGGGAAGATCCTCGACCGCAAGGACAAGTTCATCATCGACGTCGCCCGGCGAATCGACCACCAGAAGGCCGACCTCGCGCCAAAGCCGACGCCAACGCCGGAGTACGGCAAGTATCTCTCCCGCCTCTGCATTGGCTGTCACGGCGAGGGGCTGTCGGGCGGCCCGATTCCCGGCGCGCCCAAGTCGATGCCGACCCCACTCAACCTCACGCCTGACGCGACCGGCCTCGCCGGCTGGAAGTACGAGGACTTCGACAAGCTGCTCACCCAGGGCGTGCGGAAGAACGGCGCGACGCTGAACCCGTTCATGCCCATCACGAACTACTCGCAGATGGACGAGACCGAGAAGCGCGCGCTCTTCGCCTACCTGATGGCCCTACCCCCCCGCCCTTTCGGCGGCCGCTAGGGGGCGAAGCGCCCGGAGCGGTGGCGCGTAGGGCAGACCAGAACCCGTGCAGCCCGAAGGGACACCGCGCAGGGGGGCGAAGCGCCCGGAGCGGTGGCGCGTAGGGCAAACCAGAACTACGGCCGGACGGCGACGACGAGACCACCAGCCTTGTACGGCACCTGCCACGGCAGCACGGGCGTGCCCTTGGGCTGCGTGTACGTGCCCTTGGCGACCTGCACACCCTTCGCGTCCTTGAGCACCATGTCCATCTTCGGCGTGGCGCCGGGCGTGACGAGCGTGATCTCGACCGTGTGCCCGGTGGGCAGCGACTCCTTGACCGTGGCACCCACCGTGAGGGGCAGCGCCTTGGTGCTGAGCACCACGTAGTGCGAGTAGACGGTCCACGGCGGGCTCGCGAGCGCCGACGCGAACTGCGAAGGGATCGAGCTCGGGAGGGTCTTGGTGCCGTGCAGGAGGGTGAACTCGACGGTGTTGCCGACCGCGGAGCTCGCCGAGACGGACGAAGACGTGCTGTTCTTGCCAATGACGGTCGACGGCGCGCCCGCCCCGGGGCCCGCGGCGGCGACGGACGCCACCGCAGACACCACGGCGAAGGCCACGGCGACGAAGCCCCGCGTTCTCGATCCCGCTCGCATGGTCACTTGGATGCCTCGTTGCCGGTCAACCAGACGACGCTCTCGCCGTTCTGCGTGTAGATGATGGAGGCGCCTTCGCTGACCTCGAGGTTCTCGACCTTCAGCGTGGGCTCGGACTCGGGGATCGGCGCCGGCGCGGGGGCGGGCGGCTTGATGGCGACCGTCTCGGTGGGCTTGGCGCTCGGCGTGACCGTCGCGATGGGAGCGACTGGGGTCTCGGGGATCGGGTTCGAGCGGAGGAACACCACGAGCGCTGCGGCGGCCGCCGCGACCACCACGAACGCACCCCACACCACCGTGTTCTTGGAGCGACGCGCCCCCCGCGACGTGGCGGGGTGGACGTCGGAGACACGCTGCGCCACCTCGCGCGACGCGGCCGGATCCGCGACATCGACGTCAGAGGCGCCGCCCTTCACCAGACGCAGAGGAGCGCGCTCGGCCTCAGCCTCGGCCACGGGCAAGCGGTCCATCACGCCCTCGACGATCGAGTCGACCTTGGCCTCGGCGTAGACGCGGGGCGCGTCCTCGCGGAGGAACTGGCCGATCGCCGTGAGCGCCCGCACCCGCGCGCGGAGGGTGCGATCGCCCTTCAGCCGAGCTTCGAACGTGGTGAGCGACTCGCCCTCGAGCTCGCCGTCGACGTACGCGAGCAGGGCGAGCTCGTCGGCGGCGAGCGCCTCGTCTCCGTCCTGTTCGTGGTCGTGCGGGCTCATGACGGGTTCTCCTCTGCGTAACAATCGGCCAGTGCTCGTTGCAGTTTCTGTCGGGCGTGGAACAGGCGGGACATGATGGTGCCCTTGGACACATGCATGGCCTCTGCCATCTCCTCGTAGGACATCCCTTCGACCTCGCGCATCAGGATGACCGCCTTGTGGTACGAAGGTAACGCGTCGATGGCGTGGCGCATGCGATCGGCGAGCTCCTTGCGACGGAGCACGTCGATGGGGTCGGCGCCGTCGACCCGGGCAAGCCAGAGAGGGTCCTGTCCCGCTTCGACGCCGGGGCTGGACGATCGGTGACGGTCTTCTTCGAGTTCGTCGGTGTTGCGACCGGGACGGCGCACGAGGTCGATCGCGAGGTTCGTGACGATGCGATAGAGCCACGTGAAGAAGCTGGAAGAGCCCTGGAACGTGGGCAAGGACTTGTGGACCCGGAGGAAGGCGTCCTGGACGATGTCTCGGGCGTCTTGCTCGTTGCGGACGAGCGAGAGCGCGATCGCGAACGCTCGTCGCTGATGGCGCTCGACGAGCTTGCGAAACGCAGCCCCGTCTCCTTTCTGTGCGCGCCGTACGAGCTCAAGATCGACCTCCGCTTCACCTTCGCGTGCCGCACGCAACGCGCGGGCCCTTTCGATCGGTGATTCGGCCGGATCAGGATCGTCCGGGAGAATCGGGGGAATCGAGGGAACGGTGTTGGTGGGTCTCGACGCTGCTTCGGCCGATGAAAGCATCTGCGGCGCCTTGGGGTGAGACGCAGATGTCGCGCCCGTATTCACGCGGGCCTCGTCCCCGTTCGCGGCCACGCCCTCGGCGTCCTGACTCGGGTCACCCCGACTCGGGTCTGCAGCGCGGCGGGTCCGCGGCGTGGGGCCCTTGGCCGTCATCGGCTGCGAGCCTACCACGGCTTTCCCGCCCTCCGGCGTCGTCCTTGGCGTACATGTAGGAACGTCCGTGCAGCTCCGAATTCGCCTGACCCTGGCCCTGGCGGCCATCGGCTTGATCACGTCCCTCGCGGTGGCGGTGGTCATCCGTGGCGCGCTCGTGGCCGAGGAGCGCGACCGCTTCGAGGCCCGTGTCCGGTCGGCCGTGACGGATGTGCAGCGGGCGTTCGAGCGCCACGCGGCGGCCGATCGCGCCGCCCTCGAGCGCACCTGCGCCGCGGACCCCATCGTCGACCGAGCGCTGGTCGCCGCCAAGGCGCGGGCGGACATCGAGAAGCTGGGCCCACAGGATCCCGAGCTGGGACGCCTCCAGGTGGCCGCCGCCCAGGCGCGTGCGGCCGTCGCCGCCGGAGGCCCCGCGCTCGCGACGGCCCTCGGCGCCGACGAAGTGTGGATCGTCGACGCGCGCGACGGCTTCGTCCTCGCCGCTCCCAAGGGCTCCCGCGCGACCGTCGGCGCGAAGGACGCCCGCCGCCTCCGGCAGGTCATGGAGCGCGGTGTCGCGGTCCGTCGGCCCGAGGGCGCCGCCCTGCTCGCCCGGTGCGCCCGCGAGGAGCGTGGCGAGGCGGTGCTCGTGTCGGCCTTCCGCAAGCTCGACCGTCCGTTCTTCGATCAGATCGCCGACGAGGTGCGGGGCAGCCGCATCCTCGCGCCCGGTGAGGCTCCGCGGGCCGGCGAGGAGGTCCGCACGTTCTCGCTCGCCATGGTGCCCGCCGAGGACGCGGAGCCTGGCTCCCGTGCGGCGCCGCTCGATCTGCGGGTCGCCGTCAGCGGCGCCGCCCTGGTCAGCGCGATCGCGCGCATCGACCAGGTGATCGTGGTGTCGACCATCGTGTCCATCCTGTTCGGCGCCGCCGTCGGGTTCGCGGTCGCGCGGCGCCTCGTGCAGCCGCTCAACACCCTCGCCACCGAGGCCCGCAAGGTGGCCGAGGGCACCGCCGCCCCGGTCGAGGTCCGCGGCCGCGACGAGGTGGCGGAGCTCGCCAAGGCCTTCAACGCCATGATCGAGGACCTCGAGACCACCCGGAGGCGCCTCGGCGCGGCCGAGCGGGTCGCGGCGTGGCGCGAGGCCGCGCGCCGCATCGCCCACGAGATCAAGAACCCACTCGCGCCGATCCGCGCCTCGATCGAGACCCTGCGCCGCCTGCGCGCGCGCGAGGATCCCGCGTTCGACGGCTACTTCGACGAGGCCACCAAGACCGTGCTCCAGGAGGTGCGGCGCGTCGCGTCGATCGTCGACGAGTTCTCCCGCTACGCGCGCATCGCCCCGCCGCGCCCCGCCGACGTCGACCCCGTGGAGATCGGTCGGCACGTGGTCGGCCTGTTCCAGGCCGAAGAGGAGCCGCAGACCAAGCCCGTCGCCGATCCGGTGCCGCGGCTCTCGATCGTCACCTCGCCCTGCGGCGCGCTCCGGGCCGACCGCGAGCAGATCGTCCAGGTGCTCGTGAACCTGGTCAAGAACGCCATGGAGGCGACCCGGCCCAAGGACGGAAAGCCGGCGGGCCACGTCCGCGTCGAGGTCGAGCCGGCGGGCCCCGAGGCGGTGCGCTTCGTGGTGCGCGACGACGGTCCGGGCGTCGAGTCCACCATCGTGACCCGCCTGTTCGAGCCCTACGCGTCGAACAAGCAGGGCGGCACGGGCCTCGGCCTCGCCATCGCCCAGCGCATCGCCGTCGAGCACGGCGGCGCCATCGCCTACGCGCGAGGCCCCAACGGCGGCGCGGTGTTCCGGGTGATCCTGCCCCGGCGCGGCCCGAAGGAGCCGCCGCCCGAGGAGCCGGTCGTGCCCCGCCCGCAGCAGCAGGGGCCGACCTGATCTCGTCACCGACCTGATCTCGTCACTTCCCGAGCGCCTCGGCACGGTTGACGATGCGCGGCGTCAGGAAGATGACGAGCTCGCTGCGGGTGTCGCTCGCGCGGCGGCGCTGGAACAGGATGCCGATGATCGGGATCGACCCGAAGAACGGCACCTGGTCGAGGTTGCGGCCGGTGTTGCGGGTGTAGATGCCGCCGATCACGACGGTCGCCCCGTCGGGCACGAGCAGGTCGGTCTCGGCCTGGCGCTTGAGGATCGTCGGGTCACCACGGGCCGACGTCTGGTTGAAGTCGGGCTCGTCGCGGTTGATCTTCACGTGCATCGCGACGCTGCCATCGGCGGTGACGTGGGGCTTCACCGTGAGCGCGAGCTTGGCCTCCTGGAAGGTCGTCTGCACGCCCTGGGCGCTGATCTGCGAGAACGGGATCAAGGTGCCCTGCGAGATCGTGGCCTCGCGGTTGTCGAGCGTGAGGATGCGCGGGCTCGAGATGATGCGCAGCATGCCGCTGGTCTCGGCCGCGGAGAGGCGCACGTTCAGGTTGACGATGTCGTTGATCGAGCCGAGGGCGAGGCCGAGGGCACCACCGCTCCCGGTACCGGCCGCCGCGGGCAGGTTGACCGCGAAGTTCGGGTTGGGGATTGCGTTGGTCAGCGGCGAGAGACCGGCCGTCGGGGTCTGCTGGTCGCTCGCGCCGCCGACGAGGCCGATGCGGCTCGGGAACGCGAGGCCGGTCGGGTTGCCCGTCGCCGCGCTCATGGTCATGTCGCCACCCCACTGGATGCCGACGTCGCGGAGGTAGCGGCTCGTGGCCTCGACGATGCGCGCCTCGACGAGCACCTCGGGGGTCTGCGTGTCGAGCGAGTGCACGAGCGCCTCGATCTGGTCGAGGTTCGCGGCGACGTCGCGGACGATGAGCACGTTGGTGCGCTCGTCGATGGTGATCTTGCCGCGCGGCGACTTGAGCTCCTCGGCCTTGGCGGCGAGCTCGGCGGCGGTCGCGTAGCTCACCGGGATGAGGCGGGTCTCGATCGGCGCGAGCTCGAGCTCCTGCTTCTTCTTGGCGATGGCCATCTCGCGCTCCTTCTCGAGCGCTTCGGCCTTGGCCACGCGGATCAGGTTGCCGCTGCGCACCATGCCGAGGCCCTTGGCCTGAAGCACGACGTCGAGCGCCTGGTCCCACGGGACGTTCTTCATCTTGATCGTGATCGAGCCCGACACGTCGTCGGCGGTCACGATGTTCACCTTCCCCACCTCGGCGAGGAGGCGGAGGATGTTGTGGATGTCGGCGTCCTTGAAGTCGAGGTCGATCCGCTTGCCGCTGTACTTGCCAGTGCCGACCGCCTGCATGGGCACGCTCGAGAGGAACGCGCTCGCCGAGTCGTCCTGCTCCACCACCATCGGCTTCTCGGTGGCGATGGTCTTGGTCTTCTTGGCCGGCTTGCCGTCGGCGCCGATGCCGGTGACCTTGGAGTTCTTGGGGTCGATAAGCGGCACGTAGCCGGGCTTGGTGAACGTCCAGACCAGCACCGCGGTGCCGTCGTCCTTGTTCTCGACCTTCACCTCGGCGGTCGCCTCGCTCGCGCGGTCGGCCTCGAGGACGACGCTGTCGCCCTTCTTGAACGAGGAGACCGAGGCCAGCAGGCCCTTGAACGCGCCGACGTCGAGGGTGCGCTCGAGGTCGGAGGGCAGCTCGGCGAGCGGCAGCTCGAGGCGGGCCTTGTTGCCCGTGGCCGGCGCGGTCGCGAACACCGGGGCCGAGGAGAGCTTCACGACGACACGGTCCTGGCCGTCGCCGTGCACGTAGGAGACGTCGGTGATCTTCGGGCCCTTGCCCTTGCTCGGCTTGGCGGCGTCGCCCGAGAGCCAGACCTTGAGCGTGTTGCCGTCGACGCGCACGCGGTAGGTGGCGTCCTTCACGAGGGCGATCGACACCCGCGTGAGCTTCGCGCCGCCGGACTCGGCGACCTGGGCGAGCACGCCTCCGACCACCCCGACGGGCGCCGTGAGCGCGGTGACCGCGCTGTCGACGTCGCTGTCGTTGATGTCGACGATCACGCGCCCAGCGTCGACGCGCGCCGTGTAGGTCGGCGTCCCGGTCAACGCCACGGTGACCTCGGTCGCGCCCTTGGGCGCGGAGGCGGCGGTGGCCTGCGCGTCGTCGAGGACGTGCACCTCCACCTTCTTCACGTGGTTCTTCGTCGGCGGAGCGGCGAACGCTCCCGTCGAGGAGAGCGCTGAGCCGAGCATCACGGCAGACAGGCCGAGCGGAATCACCCGCTTGTGGCCCACATGCTTTCCCGATTCCCGTCGCTTCATGGCGCACTCCTCAATGGATAAACAACTTATGTAACTGATCGGAGTCCGACCCACACCTACATGGGCCCGCGTGAGCGGGCCAACTTCGGGTCAGGTCTTCTCGGTGTCGGTGTGGAGGAAGATCTCGCGGTAGGTGGGCTGCACCTCGGGGTGCAGCGTGTCCTCGCGGACGAGAACGACCTCGTTCGGCTTGATGCGGTCGATCTTCCAGTGCAACGGGTAGCTGCTCATGGCCCCGGCCCCGAGCTTCACGAGCTCGCCGCGGGCGATGTGCACGCCGCGCTGCACGACGTGCCCCTTGCCGGCCGGGTCGACGAACATGGCGCGCGGACCGTCGGCGGCGGTGACGATCGCGACGAGCTTGAGCTCGTCGATCGAGTACTTCTCGAGGAGCACCGCGTACTGCGGCTGGAGCTTCACCTCGACGACGGGCTTCACCGCCTGTGCGAACACGTGGAACGGGTCGCGGCTCGAGTCGCTCTCGGTGAAGTCCGAGTCGTTGATCGGCACGTTGGGCGCGGAGCCGCTCGCCGAGGCGGACGCGACGGCGGGCCGCGCGACGGGCGGCGGCGCGCCGGGGGGCGGCGGGGGCGGCGCGCTGCTGTTGCCGCACGCGGCGAGCAGACCGATCGCGAGGGCGAGGCTCGGGCCGACGATTCGAAGCGTGTTCATTTCGGTGCTCCGGGCGGGGGCGGCGGAGTGGGGGGAGCGCCTGGTGCCGGCGGTGCGCCGGGGGCACCCGGCGCGACCGGGGTCGGCGCCTTGTTCGCGTGGAACGTGGTCGTGAGGCAGCTCGTCGTGATGATCGACTCACCCTCGTCGGCCGTGGGGTTCGGGTTCACCGGCTTGCCGAGGGTGATGTTCTCGACGTTGATGATGCGGTCGAGCTTGCTGACGCCGTAGAAGAACCGCGCCACCTGGTGGAAGCGGCCCACCACCTCGAGCTTGACGGGCACGCGTGTGTAGAACTGCTGCGGCTGCGGATCGATCGGGTTGACGAGGCGCACCTTGAGGCCGGCGATCTCCGCCTGCTGGTTGATGGCCGTGAGGAACGACGCCATCTCGTTGGTCTCCGGCAGCTGCCGGTTCAGGTCGCGCGCGCGCGCTCGCTTCTCCTCGAGCTTGGTCGCGTCGTCGAGGTAGGCCTTGTAGGCGGCGGCGGCGGAGCGCTGCTCGTTCTGCAGCTGACCCTTGCGGTCGGTCGCGGCGCGCAGCGCGTTGGAGAGGTCGGTGTAGAAGAAGAAGTAGTAGAGGCCGGCGGCGGCCACGAGACCGACCAGGCCGAGCAGCAGCTTGACCGGCGTCCCGATCTCGCGCCCCTTGGCGGCAGCGGGGGGAGCCATCTAGTACCGGACCTTTCCCTTGATGGTGAACGCGATGGTCGTGTAGGTCGTGCCGACCGCCATCACCTTCACCGAGTTCTGCTCCTCGGTCTTCACGAGCATCACGTCGGTGAAGAATCGCGAGACGGTCATGCGGCGCAGGAACTCCGCGACGTCGCCGTTGGTGCTGCCCACCCCGCCGATCTCGATGGTCCGGTCGAGCTCCTTGAAGCCGCCGAGCCAGAGCCGGTGTGGATCCCACTTCTCGTTGGGGAGCATGCCCGGGTTCTCGACCTTGAGCTTGTCGATGGTCTCCTTGTCCATCGTCGGGAGCTTGCCCGGCGTGAGGATGCGGGAGAGCTCGAGCATCACCGCCGTGGGCCCGGTGCGGCCGGCCTGCAGTTTGGCGATGGCGTCTTCGCGCGCCTGGAACTCGGCGAGCTGACGCTTCACGTTCTCGTGGTTCGCGACCTTGCTCTTCTTGTCGGCGATGTCGGCCTCGAGCTGCCGGTTCTCGTCGAGCTGGGCGTCGAGCTCGCGCTTCTTGCCGCCGTGCACGATCGCGATGCCGACGATCTCGAGGACCGCGGCGGCGACCAGCACGACGACCCAGGCCTTGCTGCCTTCCCGCTTGGCCTGGACCTTACGCGGGAGGAGGTTGACGCGAATCATGCGCGCTTCTCCTTGTCCTTGCGGAGCGCGAGCCCGAGGGCGACGCCGAGCTGCTCCCCGTGCTCGGTGGCGAACTGCTGGTTCACGCCTGCTTCACAGGCGACCTTGCTCATCGGGTTGAACCTCTCGACCGGCACCCGCGCGCGGCGCTCGATGGCGGTGGCGAGGCTCGGCAGCGCGGCGCCGCCCCCCGCGAGGAAGATGCGGCTGATCTCCTGCTCCCCGCTCGTCGCGAGGAAGAAGTCGAGGCTGCGCTGGATCTCGCCGGCGAGGCCGTCGGCCACCTGCATCAGGACGTTCTGCACCTGCTGGGGCACGGGCTCGGTACCGGTGCCGCCCATCTTGTAGGCCTCGGCCTGCTCGCGGGCGACGCCGAGCTGCTTCTGGATCTCCTCGGTGAAGCTGTTGCCGCCGTTGGCGATGTCGCGGGTGAACTGGCTCACCCCCTTGGCGACGATGTTCAGCGAGGTGAGCGAGGCGCCGACGTTGAGCAGCGCCACCGTGTGGTCCGGCGGCAGCCCGTAGGTCACCTCGAACACGTTCTGCAGCGCGAAGGCGTCGATGTCGACGCAGATCGGCTTGAGCTTCGCCTCCCGCGCGAGCTCCGCGTAGTCGTTGATCTCGTCGCGCTTGGCGGCGACGAGGAGCAGGTCCATCTGCCCGGCCTCGGGGCGGCGCCGGAGCACCTCGTAGTCGATCTGCACGTCCTTGATGTCGAAGGGGATGTGCTGCTCCGCCTCCCACTGGATCTGCTCGGCGAGCTCCTCCGCGGTCATCAGCGGGACGCTGATCTTGCGGATGATGACCGACTGGCCGCTGACCCCGAGCGCGACGTCCTTCTGCTTGAGGCCGTTGTCGCGGAAGACCTTCTGCAGGGCCTCCACCACGGCGCTCGTGTTCATGACGTGCCCGTCGATGATCGTCTGCGGCGGGAGCGGCTCGAAGCCGAGCTTCACGAGCGCGAGCCCCTTCCTGGTCTCCTTGAGCTGGCAGACCTTGATGGAGCTCGAGCCGATGTCGACCCCAACCAGGTTCTTCCCCTCGGCCATCCTGCCCTCGCCTGCATCCCTTCCGATTGACCGTGGCCTACGCCGGGTCGCTCCCGATCAGCATGTCATCGCGCACCCTCCGTGGCCAAAAATCGCGTGTAGGGAAGCGGTCGCCTTGCGCCGAGCGTTCCGCGGCCGTAATTCTCTCGCCCCCCCGGGACGCTGGACCCTGATGTCGCACCTCTCCTTCTCCATCCTCCCTGCCTGGGGTCCGCGCGCGCTGGCCATCGCGCTGTCCGTCGCGGCCCCCGCGATCGTGATCGGCGCCTTCCCTGGGCTCGCCGAGAGCGCCGAGGTGCAGCACGTGGTCGGCAAGGGCGAGAAGATCGACCAGATCGCGAAGAAGTACGGCGTCACGGTGCAGGGCATCACGAGCGCCAACAAGCTCAAGGACCCGACCAAGCTCAAGCCGGGCAGCAAGCTGATCATCCCCGCCGCCAAGAACGCGGCCGCCAAGGCCAAGACCTTCGAGTCCGCGCCCAAGCACCCCGGCCAGGCCACGCTGATCCGCTTCGGCACCAAGGAGACCCAGACCCTCAAGCTGGTCGACAAGAAGCACAAGCTCGTGCCCGGGGTCCTCCCGCGCATGGCGCGCATGATGCGGTTCGGTCCGCTCAACATCGAGCACCCGATCGACCCGCGCCTCGTCGGCCTGCTCGCGCAGGTGTCCGATCACTTCGGTGGTCGCTCGATCGAGATCGTCAGCGGCTTCCGCCCGAAGACGCCCACCCAGTACACGCCGCACAGCAACCACAACGTCGGCAAGGCGATCGACATGCGCATCCAGGGCGTGCCGAACGAGGTCCTGCGCGACCACTGCAAGACCTACAAGAACGTCGGCGTCGGCTACTACCCGAACTCCCTGTTCGTGCACTTCGACGTGCGCGCGAAGTCGACCACCTGGGTCGACCTCTCCAAGCCTGGCGAGGCCCCCAAGTACGTGCAGCCAGGCCAGGACATCGACCACGGCACCGACGATCTCGGCTCCGAGGGCGTCGATCTCTCCGGAAAAGACAAGGACGAATCCAGCCCTTCGCCCTCCGTGGTGGCCCCTGCGCCGAGCGCCAAGCCCTCGAGCAGCGCGAAGTGACCGGCCCGATCGCGCTCCGAGACGTCATCGCCCTCGCCTCGTGACACCGGGTCGACGCTGACCCAATGGAGGGTCTTGATTGACCCCGAGCGGCGCACGACGGCCGGTCCCAGGCGGTGATAAGTGGGTCTCGAACGACCCGCACAATTCACGATCGTCGAGAATTTCCCTCTGGCGCGGCGTTCGCTTGAGGGAGGTCCATGCTTACCGCCACCCCCGCGTTTGCGACGCCGAGCTCGGAGGAGATTTCTCGCCATCTGCCCCTCGTTCGGCAAGTGGTGGCGGGCTTCGTGCGTCGGCTCCCCGTCAACGTCCTCCGGGACGACCTCGTCGCCGCCGGCATCCTCGGCCTCGTCGACTCGCTCCGCAAGAACGGTGGCGATGGTGGACCGACCTTCGAGAGCTACGCGCGCATCCGCATCCGCGGCGCGATCCTCGACGAGCTCCGCAGCCAGGACTGGCTCCCGCGCCGCGCGCGCTGGGCCGCCGAGGGCAAGACCGATCGCGTGGCCACGGTCGTCGCGGTCGTGGGTCTCGACGACGCGAGCGGCGAGCTCCCGTTCGCCGACGACGCCCCGCACGCCGAGGCGTTGCTCGCCGAGCAGGACGAGGCCCGCGAGCTCGCCGCCGTCGTCGAACAGCTGCCGCCGCGCGAGCGCCTCATCGTGCAGATGCACTACTTCCAGGGCGCCCGCTTCAAGGACATCGGCGAAGCGCTCGGCGTGAGCGAGCCGCGGGTCTCGCAGCTACACACGCGCGCGATGAGCCAGCTCCGCAAGCTCCTCGCCGCCTAGCTGTGTCTTCCCCCCGGGCTGAAGCCCGGGGCACCGACTGCGGGGGCAAGCCCGCCTCTGGCGGGCTATCCAGTCGGAACCATCTGGGCCACGCACGAGAAGGCAGGACGCTACAGCGAAGTGAACCTCGGCCCGTTGCTCACGCCCACTTCGCGAGCCCGCCGAAGGTGGGCTTCCGCGGCAGTCGGTGCCCCGGGCTTCAGCCCTCAGCATTGGTCTCATTTTTTGCGGTCGGCAGCGCCGCTTGCGTAGCCTGAGGTCCACGCAGCTAGCCACTCGAGGCCACGACCGATCGTGATCGAGCCCGGAGGCCCA
>JAEUKC010000424.1:0-8452 GCA_016794445.1 Myxococcales bacterium | reverse complement strand
GACGAGACCGAGACCGTCGGCGAGGCCGTCACCGTGCGTCGCGTGGTGGACAAGGTCGGCCGCACCGACGTGTGCCCGTGCGGCAGCGGCACGAAGTACAAGAAGTGCTGCGCCGAGAAGGACGCCGCGCGGGAGAAGAACCCCTCGCTGCGCGCCGGCTTCACGCGCGACGAGCTGCTCCGCGAGGGCGCGAGCGAGCTCGGCCCCAAGGAGATCGGCGCCCTCCCCCAGCACGATCTCCCGCGCATCGACCGCGCGCGGCTGACCACGAAGGCTCTCGCCGCGCTGCAGGGGCGCGCCCTCGAGCTCGCGGCGTGGGACCTCGTCGCCCTCGCGACCGGCGAGCTGCTCGCGCGGGAGGATCTCTCGCCCAAGGACCGGGCGCGCGCGCTCGACGCCGCAGCGTCCGGCCTGCTCTCCCGCGGACGCTTCGCGCAGCTGCGCGCCGTGCTCGAGGCGGGCAAGCTGGGCATCGACGCGCTGATGCCCGCCGACGCGCTCTCGCTCGCGCTGTCCGAGCGACCGGCCGACGCCCTCGACCGCGTGGAGGCGTACGCCCTCGCGAGCCTCCGCGACGACGAGAACCACTCCGATCTCGAGATCCCGCACGTGCTCCGCCGCGACTACCCGGCGCTCGCGATCCTGCTCGCGCGCGGCACGCTCGATCCGCAGCGCGCCGAGGACTCGACGGCGATGCTCGAGCTGATCGAGGAGGTCCGCGACCGCCTCGGCGTCCGCCCCTTCGATCCCGCGACCGAGCTCTACGAGGTGCAGGTCGAGGCACAGAAAGCCTTCGATCGCGAGCAGCGAGCCCTGGGCCGCGCCGAGCGCGAGGCCCAGCGCGCGAAGGAGGAGGTCGACGCCCTCCGCCGCAAGATCGACGACTCGCTCCGCCGCACCACCGAGGCCGAGCAGCGCCTCCGCGAGCAGGAGCTGGCCCTCCGCGCGGCGAGCGAGGAGGCCACGGACGACGACGAGCGACGCCGCCTGCGCGCCAAGGTCGAGGAGCTCAAGACCCTCGTCGCCGAGGGCAACGAGGAGCGGCGGGCCATGCGGGCCGAGGTCGAGCGCGCGCAGAAGAGCCCCCGCGCCGAGCGGGCGAAGGAGCCCGAGAAGGCCGAGGTGGTCGAGGCGAAGGAAGAGGGCGACGCCGCGAGCCGACCGCGCGGCGTGCAGGTGCCGGTGTTCGGCAAGGACGTGGAGCGGTTCCTCCGCGACGCCCCGCCGCGGGTGGCGCACGACGCGCTGGTCGCCATCGCCGAGCTCGCCGCGGGCGACGAGCTGCGGTGGGGAGAGGTGAAGCAGCTCGCGCGGCCCAACGTCGTCGCCTACTCGGGGCGCATCGGCATCCACTACCGCGTCATCTTCCGCCTCGAGCCGGGGCGACTGCTGGTCGACGAGATCGTGCACCGCAAGGATCTCGAAGCCGCCGTGCGCCGCGCGATGGGCGGGTGAAACCGCGGCGACGTCGCGACGTATCCGCCATCATGCGCCTCCACTCGCTCTCCCTGCTCGTGGTGCTCGTCGGCTGCCGCGGCGTGACTGCCCAGGCCCACGACGACGCGCCCAAGGCCTCGTCCGTGGCCGGCCCGGTCGGCACCGATCCCGGCCACGCCGGCGCCGGCACGCCGCTCACGCCGCGGGCGGGGCACTCGCTCGCCGCCTTCGCGGCCGGGTGCTTCTGGGGCGTGGAAGACGGCTTTCGCAAGGTGAAGGGCGTGACCGCGACGACCGTCGGCTACACGGGCGGGCACACCAAGGATCCGACCTACGAGAGCGTGTGCAGCCACGGCACCGGCCACGCCGAGACGGTGCTCGTGGAGTTCGACCCGCAGGTGGTCTCCTACGACAAGCTGCTCCGCGTGTTCTTCGCCATCCACGACCCGACCCAGCTCGACCAGCAGGGCCCCGACGTGGGCGACCAGTACCGGAGCGAGGTGTTCGTGTTCGACGACGCGCAGAAGACCGCCGCCGAGGCCGCGAAGGAGCAGGCCAAGAAGCAACACGGCAACGTCGTGACCCGCATCTCGCGCATCGGTCCTTTCTGGATCGCCGAGGGCTACCACCAGCAGTACGCCGAGAAGAACGGCGCCCACGGCTGCGCCGTCAAGGTGCCCGAGAGCATCTGATCTGAGGAGCTCGGGGGAAGCGCGGCGGACCTCCGGGCCACCCCGGGACCCGAGCTAAACAGTTTCGCTCGGGACGCGCCCCCATGGGCGCGAAACCCGGCCGCAGGCCGGAAGAGGGGAGGTCCGAGCAGGCTTCCGCGGGCTGGGCTCAACCCAGCAGGGCGCTCGCGGGTTTGGGCTGCGAGAAGAAGTACCCCTGGATGTGCTCGCACCCCATCGAGGCCAGCATCGTGAGCTGCTCCTCGGTCTCGACGCCCTCGGCCACGCAGTCGATGCCGAGGTCGCGCGCGAGGCCGACCATCGCGCGCACGAGGTTGCGGCTGCGCGTGTCGGTGGTGATGCGCGAGACGAAGCTGCGGTCGATCTTCATGCCGTCGAACGGCAGGTCGTGCAGCGACGTGAGCGACGACCAGCCGGTGCCGAAGTCGTCGAGCACGAGGCGCGCGCCGGACGCCTTGAGCCCGTCGACCGCGCGCCGCACCTCGTCCGAGCGCTCGAGCAGGACGCTCTCGGTGATCTCGAGCTTCACGCACTCGGGGTGTTCGATCGTCTCGAGGAAGTTGCGCAGCTGCTGGACGTGCTGCGCGCTCCGGATCTGCATCGAGGAGACGTTCACCGCGACCGTGGCCTCGGGGATCACCTTGCCGGCCTCGCGCCAGAGGTGGAGCTGCTCGATCGCCGCGACCAGCACGTGCGCGCCGATCGGCAGGATGAGCCCGTCTTCCTCGGCGATGGGGATGAACTCGGCGGGCGACACGTGGCCGAGGGTGGGGTGGCGCCAGCGCGCGAGCGCCTCGAACCCGGCGAGGGACCGGTCGTCTGCGCGATGGATCGGCTGGAAGAACACCTCGATCTCGCCGCCCTCGACCGCCCGACGCAGGGCGCGCTCGAGCTCGACGCGGCGGAACGCGCGACCCCGCAGCGCCGCCTCGAAGGTGACCACCTGCCCGCGCGCGACCTCCTTGGCGCGGTAGAGCGCGAGCTGCGCGTCGCGGAGCACCTCGTCGGCGCGGTCGGCCGGCTCGACCTTGCGCAGGCCGACGCTGGCCGTCAGCGCCTCCTCGGTGCCGCTGATCTCGACCCGCGGCGTGGTGGCCGCGCGGACGGCCTCGCCGAGCGCCGCGGCGTCGTCGACCTCGGCGAGCACCGCGAACTCGTCGCCCCCGAGGCGCGCCACGCACTCCGCGCCGCGGAAGGCCACCTCGAGCCGGCGCGCGGCGTCGAGGATGACGCGGTCGCCGACGCCATGGCCGTGGGTCTCGTTGAAGATGCGGAACCGGTCGAGGCCCACCACCGCGAGCGCGAGGCCGCTGGCGCGCCGCGACGCGCGATCGATGCGGTCGACGAGCAGCGCGCGGTTCGCGAGGCCGGTGAGACGGTCGCGCAGGCGCTCCTCGAGCAGCGTGGTCTCGGCGCGCTTGCGGGCCGTGACGTCGTGCACGTGCGCCACGAACACCGGGTCGCCCAGCTCGAGGCGGGCCATGCGCAGGGTGAGGTAGCCGGTGACGATCGCGCCGTCGGGCCGGACGAACCGCTGCTCCATGTTGAAGGCGTTGGCCAGGCCCTCGACCAGCGTCTCGCGCCCGGCCTGTGCGTCGGCCGCGTCCTCGGCGAAGCAGAGCTGGTCCGTGCGCATCTGGATGACCTCGTCGACCGAGCGGCCGACGAAGACGCCAAAGGCGCGGTTGGCCCGCAGCACGTTGCCCTTCAGGTCGCTGACGACCACTCCGATGGGGGCCTCGTCGAAGAGGTAGCGGAGCTCGTCCTTGAGTCGCCCTCTCTCGTTCATCCCTGGCTGGATCCTACCAACCCTCGGTGGCATCCGTCACCGCATGTTCTCGAAGTGGCTGGCCTCCCCCGAAAAACTCTCCCTCCCCGACGCGCGGACGGCCCTGCCCGGCCGGGAAACACGGCCATACGCGGTGCCCGAGCGCCACTTCGTGCTCGGGACCGAGCTCGAACCGAAGGGAGGATTCCCGACCGGACACGCGCAGGCCCTGTTCGGGATGGGCTGCTTCTGGGGCGCCGAACGCAAGCTCTGGCAGGTCGAGGGCGTCCACGTGACGGCCGTCGGCTACGCGGGCGGGCTCACGCCCCACCCCACCTACCAGGAGGTGTGCAGCGGTCGCACCGGCCACAACGAGGTGGTGCTCGTGGACTGGGACCCGACGAGGCTCGCCTTCGCCGAGCTCCTGCGCACGTTCTGGGAGTCGCACGACCCGACCCAGGGCATGCGACAGGGCAACGACGTCGGCACCCAGTACCGCTCGGGGATCTACGTGGGCGACGAGGCGCTACGGCAGGAGGCCGAGGCCTCGCGTTCCGCGTACGGTCGCGCGCTCGCCGCCGCGGGGCACGGCGCGATCACCACCGAGGTGCTCCCCCTGCCCGCCTTCTACTACGCCGAGGACTACCACCAGCAGTACCTCGCCAAGAACCCCGACGGCTACTGCGGCCTCGGGGGCACGGGCGTCTCCTGCCCAGTGGGTCTCCGCTAGCTGGTGGGGACCGCCGCCCGCAGCGCGCGCAGCAGGCGCCGGTGCAGCGGTCGGTCGGGGTCGGCCTCGCGCACGGCGAGCATGCGGGCGAGGCCATCCTCGACCGCCGTGCGGGTGCGGTCGCGGACGGCGCGCACGGCGGCTTCGTCGCGCGGATCCGCCTCGACCGCGATGGGCTCCCCGAAGTGGAAGTAGAACCGCTCGGGGCGTGGCAGCGGCGTCCCGAACGCGCCCCGTCCGAGCGGCATCAGGGCGTCCTCGCGCAGGCCGAGGCGTCGGGCAGCGCGACCGAGCGGCGTGCGCAGGAAGTCGTCGCCGTCGAGCACGATTTCGTAGCAGTCGTCCGCACCGACCGCGGAGAACGGGACGATCGTGCAGCCGTGCGCCGCGGCGAGCCGCGCGAACCCGAGCCGCTCCTTCCACTGCAATCGGTAGTGCTCCCCCTTGCGCTTGCCGACCTCGCGCGCGCCGCCAGGGAACACCAGGATCGCCTCGCCCGCGCGCATGAGGGCCGCGCAGTTCTCCCGCGTCCCGTCGACGACGCCGAGCCGCGTGAGGAGCTCGCGCCACCCGGGGAGCGCGAAGTGCACGTGGTCGCCGAGCGCCCGCGGGAAGATGCGCCGCGAGCGCCAGAGCTCGCCGAACAGGAACGGTACGTCGAGCACGCCGTAGAGCGTGTGGTTGCCGACGAAGAGCAGCGGCCGCGTGTCGGGGACCCGCTCGAGCCCCTCGAAATACGGCGCGGCGAGCCGAGCGAAGGGCGCGCCCGCCGCGAGCAACCGGTCGAGCTCCCGTGGATCGGGGCGCGGAGCGATCGGTCGGCTCACGGCGGCCCCGGCAGGCCACTGTCTGGATCGAGCGAGGCCACGGCGCCCAGCGTCGAGACGAGCGCGGCCGCGAGCAGGGCGCGCACCGCCGCCCGGTCGAGCTCGCGGTGGTCGATCCAGTCGAGGCTCACTGCTTCGACGAGACCTATCCACCCACGCAGCGCGAGCCGGACCAGCGGGCGCGCCTTCGGCATCCCGAGGCCGTCGACGAGGATCCGCTGCAGGAGCGCCTTGCGCGTGCCCTCGACGACCGACGCCACCTCCTCGTCGGTGCCCACGCCGCTGCGCATGAGCGTGACGTAGGCGCGCGCGTTGCGATCGACGAACTCGAGGTAGGCGTCGAGCCCGTGTGCGAGGCGCTGGTCGGGCGGCAACGCGGCGACGGGCGCGGTGGTCTCGATCAGCTCGTCGGCCGCCGCGCGCACGACCTCCACGTAGAACTGCTTCTTGTTCGGGAAGTAGTGGTAGAGGAGGCCCTTGCTGATCTTCGCGGCGGCGGCGATGTCGTCGATCGACACCTCGTCGTAGGCGCGCTCGTTGAAGATGCTGCGCCCGAGGGCGAGCAGCTGGGCTCTTCGCTCGTCGGTCGGCAGGCGGGTGCGCGGCGGGGCGCCCATGCGGGGAAACATAGCACGCGGCGCGGTATTGACTATGGTTCAATTCGCGCTACTGTCTCGGGCATGGCCGTCGCCCTCGCGTCCGAGAAGCCCATCGTCGCCCGCAAGCCCAGCTTTCCGTTCGCCGAGGTGCCCCGACACTGGCTCGGGGGCACGGCCCTCGCGAGCCACCTCGCCAATGGCCTGAACCTGCTGTTCCCGCTCGGCGAGCGCTTCTTCATCCGCAGCGTCCGCAAGCACATGGACGTCGTGAAGGCGGACCCGGCGCTCGAGGCGCGCGTCCGTGGCTTCATCGCCCAGGAGGTGCGGCACGGCATGGAGCACGAGCGCTTCTTCGAGATCATGGAGGCGCAGGGGTTCGAGATCCGAAAATTCCTCGCGTGGTACGAGCACGCCGCGTTCGAGGTGCTGGTCGACGTGGGCACGCGCCTGCACCCCGACCTCGACCTCGCGGTCACCGTGGCGCTCGAGCACTTCACCGCGATGTTCGCCGAGCGCGCCCTCGAGAAGGACGTGCTCTCCCAGATCGCTCACCCAGTCATGCGCGACCTCCTGCTCTGGCACGCCTGCGAGGAGATCGAGCACAAGTCGGTCGCGTTCGACGTGCTCGCCCGGGTCAACCCCTCGTATCCGCTGCGCATGGGCGGCCTCGCCATGGCCACCTTCGGGCTCGTGTTCTTCTGGATGGCCGGAGCCACGGCGCTGCTGCGCCAGGAGGAGGGGCTGTCGGTGCGTGGTCTCCTGCGCGAGCTCGTGGCGACGCGCGAGCGGAACGCGCTCATGAACGGCGAGCTCGCCCGCTCGTTCAAGGACTACCTGCGGCGCGACTTCCACCCCTCGCAGCACCCGAACGAGCCCCTCGCCGAGGCCTGGCTCCGCGAGAACGGCGCGCGCCTCGGCCTCGCGACGCAGGCGGCGTAACCCTAGTACTCGATGGCGATCACCGTGACCTCGGTCGGGCCCGCAGGACGCAGCACGGTCGCCACGTCGCCGATCGCCTTGCCGAGGAGCGCGCGGGCCATCGGCGACTCCACGCTGATCCACCGCTTGTCGGAGTCGGGCTCGTCGGTGCCGACGATCCGGTAGGTGCGCTCCGCGCCGTCCTCGTCCTCGATGGTCACCCGCGCGCCGAAGAACACGCGCCCCGCCTGCTCCCTGGTCGGCTCGACGATCTCGAGGACGTCGAGGCGCTTGCTGAGGAACCGCACCCGCCGATCGATCTCGCGCAGCCGCTTCTTGCCGTAGATGTACTCGGCGTTCTCGGAGCGATCGCCCTGCGCCGCCGCCACCGCGACCTCGTGGGTGACCCGAGGACGCTCGACCCGCCAGAGATGCTCGAGCTCGCGCTGGAGGGCGACGTAGCCGGCCCGGGTGATCCACGGCGAGCCGGGGCGGACGTTCGAACGCACTGCGTCGGCCGCCTCCTCGGCGTCGTCCTCGGCGCCGTCCTCGGGCAAGAAGGCCTTCGACATCCCCCGATGACTCCACGGCCACGTCGGGCCGGGAAGCCATTGCCGCCCCGACGCGCTTGTTGTCGCATGCCGAAACGATGGATGGGGTCGCGAAGGACCGGGCCGAAGAGGCCTTCCCCCACGATCGCGGCTCGGGCTCCCGCCCGACGGGGCCACAGACGGTCGAGGTCCGGTGTCGCGAGACCGGGCAGACGCTGCGGCTGCGTCTCGGCGAGCTGCTCGGCGTCGGTGGCATGGCGATGGTGCACGCGGCCGAGGACGAGGCGGGCGCCGAGCCGCAGGGGCCCCGGCGCGCCGTGGCGGTCAAGCGGCTCGGCAAGGAGCACGGCGAGGCGCTCCGCCACCGGTTCTTCCTCGAGAAGACGCTGGCCGACCGGGTCGGTCACACCGCGCGCGTCCCCGTGTTCGTGGCCGGTACCACCCACGACGGGGAGGCGGTCCTCGTGATGGAGCGCGTCGACGGCGACACCGTCGAGGCCATCCGCCGCCGCCTCGGCGGCCGGCTGCCCCTCGTGCCGAGCCTCCGCATCGCCGAGGACGTGCTGGAGTTCCTCGTCGCCTGCCACGCCGCGGGGATCCTCCACCTCGACATCAAGACGCCGAACCTCCTCCTCGACGAGCACCTGCCCTGGGGCGCCGAGGGGCGCGTGCGCGTGGTCGACTTCGGCGTGGCCCGCGCCGCCGATCTGCCGGACACCTGCGGCGACACCACGGTGGGTACCCCTTCGTTCATGTCGCCGGAGCAGGCCGGCGCCCACGGTGGGGCGGTCGACGTCCGCGCCGATGTGTTCTCGGTCGGGGCGGTGCTCTTCACGCTCCTCACCGGCCAGCGCCTCCACCGCGGGCGTACCCACGACGAGTCACTGTTCCTCGCCGCCACCCAGCAGGCTCCCCGCCTGGCCGAGGCGG
>JAEUKC010000394.1:0-12691 GCA_016794445.1 Myxococcales bacterium | reverse complement strand
GACGCGGTCGCGGGGCAGCTCCCCGCGGGCTTCCCCGCGCGCGTGTTCGCGGCGATCACCGAGAACCTGCGGCGCGCGGGCCGGGAGCTGCGCGAGCAGACCCCCGAATAGTCGAGGCCGAGGCGGGCGACGCGCGCGAGGTGGAAGACCTCGTCGCCGAACCGCGCCTGGCTCACGTGCATGCGCTTGAAGTCGAGGCCGACGTCGGCCTCGTCGGTGATGCCGATGCCGCCGTGGAGCTGCACGGCCTGCTGCACGACCAGCCGGCCGCCGGCGGCGAGCTGCACCTTGGCCACCGAGACCGCCTTCGGGTCGTCGAGGGCGAGCGCGGCGAGCAGCATGGTGGAGCGCGCGAGCTCGGTCTCGACGAACATGTCGACGCAGCGGTGCTGCAGCGCCTGGAACGAGCCGATCTTCACGCCGAACTGCTCGCGCTGGCTCAGGTAGTCGCGGGTCATGGAGAGCACGGTCTGCATGATGCCGAGGCCCTCGGCGCACACCGCGGCGGCGCCGCGCTCGACGGCGCGAGAGAGCGCGGCGAGGCCGTCCGCGGCGAGCAAGCGGTCGGCCGCGAGCTCCACGTCGAACGACACGTGGGCCGCGAATCGCCCGTCGTGGGTCTTGATGCGCTGGACCTTGGCGTCCTTGGCCTCGACCACGAACAGCGCCACCTTGCCGTCGAGCTTCGCCGACACGACGAAGGCGTCGGCGACGTGGCCGTCGAGCACGAAGCGCTTGTTCGCGCGCAGGCGGTAGCCGGCGCCGGACTTCTCGGCGGTGGCCTCGAGGCGCGAGAGATCGTAGCGGCCGCTCTGCTCCGCGTACGCCAGCGCGAGCAAGCGCTCACCGCTGGCGACGCCGTCGAGGAAGCGCTCCCCGCCGCACTCGGCCACCGTCATCGCGGAGAGCACGATCGACGAGAGGATCGGCTCCGGCACGAGCGTGGTGCCGAGCTGCTCGAGCACCAGCATCAGGTCGACGAAGCTGCCGCCGAGCCCACCCACCGACTCGGGCAGGGGCAGGCCGAGCCAGCCGAGCTCGCCCATCTTGCGGTGGAGATCGCGGGAGAAGCCGTCGCCCTCGCCGGTCACTCCCTCGCCGCTCGAGCGCAGCGCGCGGAAACGCGACACCGGCGACTCCTTGCGCACGAAGGTCTGCACACTGTCCACCAGCATGCGCTGGTCGTCGTCGAGCTCGAAGTTCATGACAACCCCAGGATCAGCTTGGCGATGATGTTCTTCTGGATCTCGTTGCTGCCGGCGTAGATGGTCGCGGCGCGCACGTAGTCGTAGGTGGGGGCGACCCAGTCCTCGTGGGCAGGCACGACGCCGGGCTCGTTCATCCACGAGAGGCCGTCGTGGCCCATCAGGTCCAGGGCGAGCTCGAACATGCCCTGCAGCACCTCGCTGCCGCGGAGCTTGAGGATCGACGACTCGGGGCCGGGCGCGTGGCCCTGCTTGGCGCCGGCGATCGCGCGGTAGTTCTGCATGCGGAGCGCCTCGAGGCGACACTCCATGCGCGCGATCTTGGCGCGCCACACCGGGTCCTGGCTCAGCGGGCGGCCGTCGTCGCCGATCGTCTCGCGCGCGATGCGCTTGCAGCGCAGCAGCGTGCGCGTGGAGTGGCCCACCGCGGCGACCAGCGTGCGCTCGTGGCCGAGCAGCGCCTTGGCCAAGGTCCACCCGCCGTTGAGCGGGCCGACGAGGTTCTCCTTGGGGACGCGCACGTTCTCGAAGAAGGTGTCGCAGAAGGCGTGGGTGCCGCCGATGGTCAGCGTGGGGCGCACGCGGATGCCGGGGCTCGTCATGTCGACGACGAAGAAGCTGATGCCGGACTGCTTCTTGGCCGCGGGATCGGTGCGCGCGAGGACGAAGATCCACCCCGCGTACTGCGCGTAGGTGGTCCAGGTCTTCTGGCCGTCGAGCACGAAGAAGTCGCCGTCGGCGCGCGCTGCGAGGCGCAGGGAGGCGAGGTCGCTGCCGGCGTTGGGCTCGCTGTAGCCCTGGCACCAGACCTCCTCGCCGGAGAGGATCTTGGGCAGGTAACGCTGCTTCTGGGCCTCGTTGCCGAACTGCATCAGCAGCGGTCCGGCCATGGTGAGGCCGAACGGAGAGAGCTGCGGCGCGCCGGCGAGCTCGAGCTCCTCGGTGAGGATGAAGCGGCGCGCGACGTCGAGCCCCGGCCCGCCCCACTCGACGGGCCAGTGCGGCGCGACCCAGCCCTTCTGCGCGAGGACCTTGTGCCACTCCATGACCTCGGGCATCTCGAAGTGCCCGTCGACCGCCGCCTTCGCGGCGAGGTGCGGGGGCATGGCGGTCTTGATCCACGCGCGGACCTCCTCGCGGAAGGCGCGCTCTTCGGGGGAGAAGGACAGGTCCATCGGGGCGGCATCATCGCGCCGCGATCGCCCCCGACGCAAGCTGCGGTTCAGACGGCGCGCAGCACCGCGAGCAGCTGCTCGGTCGCGTCTTCGGCGACGAGCACCTCGCCGTGGGAGAACCCGACGGCGGTGGGGCGCAGGCGCGTCAGCGTGGCCTCGGCCCAGGCGCGGTAGGTGGCGAGATCGGCGAGCGCGAGCCACACGAACGTGCGCCCGAGCTTGAGCCCGGAGACGGTGCGCAGGGCGCGGAGGGCGAAGCCGGTGAATCCGGTGACCGGCTGCACGACGTGGAAGAACGCGTCGCACACGAGCAAGAGGCGGCGATCGGGGAAGAACGCCCAGGTCTCGCCGTTCTTGGTGCCCGGCACGGCCAGGAGCTCGACGCCGTCGACGCGGACGTCCTCGCCGGCGACGAGCCCGGCGTGGCCCTGCTTGCCGAGCCGCGGGAGGGCGGTCGCGCTCGCGCACACGATCGCCTCCGGCGCGGCCGCGCGGGCCTCGGCGAGCCCGAGGTGGTGGTAGTGGTTGGGCGCGAGGATCACCGCGGGCGCGCCGTAGTGCTCCGCGGCGCCGCGCACGGGCGCGTAGACGAACGTGCCGCCGCTCGGGAGATCGACGACGTGGGCGTCGACGCCCCACCCCGATGCGTCGCGCTTCGAGACGCGACGCGCGCCAGGGCTCCACGCGTCGACGGTGACGGTCACGCCTCGGGCTTGGGCTTGGGCCGCGCCACCACGACCATCGCGGCGCGGAGGAGCCGATCGTGGAACGAGTAGCCGGCCTGCACCTCGGCGACGACGGTGCCCGGCGGGTGCTCGTCGGTCTCGATCTGCTGGATGGCCTCGTGGACCAGCGGGTCGAACGCCTTGCCGAGCCCGCCGACGCGCGTGATGCCGAGGCGCTCGAGGGTGTCGGTGAACTGCTTGAGCACCATGCGGACGCCGTCGCCGATGGCCTTGGCGTCGCTCGTGCCCTCGGCGTGCGAGACCGCGCGCTCGAGGTTGTCGAACACCGGCAGGAGCGCCTTGAGGAGCTCCTCGGTGCCCTTCTTGTGCGCGTCCTCTTGATCGCGGCGCGCGCGCTTGCGGTAGTTGTCGAAATCGGCCGCCGTGCGCAGGAGCTGATCCTTCAAGCGAGTGGCGTCGGCCTTGGCCTCCGCGAGCGGATCGGGCGGCGGCGCGCTCTTGGCTTCCGTGGCGGCCTCGGCAGGAGTCTGCGGCTCGTCGTTGCCCTTGGCCTCGGCTTGGTCGTTCTCGATCGCGGTCATGTGGTGGCGCAGGATAGTGCCGCTTCCGAGCCTTTCAACGGGGGGACTTGCTTGACGGTGCCGGCTGCTCGTGCTCCGTCAGCCGATTCCGATGGAGCCGGTCTCGATGCGGCCCTGTCCGACGTGCTCCAGGCCCGTCGACGTCCTCCGCGCGCCCGCAGTGGCGATTCTGCAGGGGAAATTCGCGTACTTCTGCTCGCGAGAGTGCCGGCTGGCGACGGACGCGGTCTCGCTCGCGCCCCCGCCCGTCGCCCCTCGCCCCGTCCCGTCGCCGGCGGTCGAGCCGCCGCCGGAGGCCGTCGAGGCCGAGGAAACGACCGTCGAACCACCCCCGGTCACCCAGCGGACCCCGGAGCGCCTCTCGGTCCTCTCGCTGCCAGCGCTGCGCGACGATTCGCCGGTCGTGGTGGTGAGCCCTCCCGTGCGGCTGCCTCCGGTCGCGCCCGTCGTCGCGCCGATCGTCGCGCCGGTCGTCTCCGAGCGCCCGGTCTCCACGGCGCCGAAGTCTCCGCCGATCGTGGAGTCGTGGTCCCCCCCGAGCTCGCGCCTGCCGCCCGCGTCTCCGCGCGACTCGCTGCCCACCTCGCGGCTCGAGCCGCCGCGGCTCTCCACCTCGTCGCTGCCGGCGTTCCCCTCGTTGCCCCCGCCCATGCGTTCGGAGTCGAGCAAGGGCGCCGACCCGGCGCCGCTGCTGCGCACCCTCGCCCTCGTGTTCTCGGTCGGGGCGTTCGCGCTCGCGCTGATCGATCCGCGCTCGGAGGCGCTCCGCCTGTCGCTCTCCACGGCGGCGGCCGCGGCGTTGCTCGGGCTCGCGTCGCGCGACTGGCTTCGACCCGCCGCGCGCTCGGGTTGGTCGCGGGTGCTCGAGCACGATCTCGGCGGCGCGCTCGCGCCTTCGGCGTTCGCGGCGGCCGCCATGGTCGGGCTCGCGTGGGGCCTGCGCATGCTCGGCAAGTCGGGCAGCGGCACTGCGCTCGCGGCTTCGGTGTGGGTCGTCGTCGCCGCGGCCGTCGCCGAGGTGGTCGGGCACGCCTCGCTGCGCCCCACGCTCGAGGCGGCGCGCGGCATCCTCGGGGCGCTGGCCCACGACGACGAGATCGAGGTGGGCTCGATGGTGGAGCTGCGCGTCGGCACCGCCGTGCGCGCCGACGTGCGCATCCTCGACGGCCGCGTGACGCTCGAGCTGTGGGCTGCGGGTGGCATCTCGTTCGAGCGCGGCGAGGGCGAGCCCGTGCCCGCCGGCGCCATCGTGCGCGGCGGCGCCGCGACCGCGCGCGTGACCGCCACCGGGCGCGATCGCGCGTTCGCGCGGCTCCTCTCCGACGCGCTCGAGCGCTCGGACCGGGCCTCTCCGGGGTTGCGCACGCTCGACCGCTCGGCGCCGTGGGTGGTCGCCGCGCTCGTCGGCTTCGCTGTCGCGGTCGGTCTGGTGACCCGGGGGCGCATCGGTCCCACCGCCGCCGCGGCGCTGGTCGCCGGCGCGTCCATGCTCGTGCCGCCCGCCCGGCGGCTCGCCGTGCGCGACCAGCTGGCCGGGATCGTCGAGGCGTGCCGGCGCGGCGCTGCGTTCCGCGACGCGAGCACGTTCGCGCGGGCCTCCGGGGTGCGGAGCGCGATCATCTGCGCGCGCGGAACGTTGCTCGGCGGCACCCCCGACGGGTGCGACATCGAGCCGCTCGGCGACGCGAGCCGCGACGACGTCCTCGCGCTCGCCGCGGGGGTCGAGGCGGGCCTTCCGCATCCGATCGCCATCCTCGTCGGCAAGCTCGCCGACGCGCGGGGCATCCGGCGCGAGGTGGTCCGCAACGTCCACGTGGAGCCGGGCCTCGGGGTGCGCGGCGAGGTGGCGGGCGTGTCCGGCCGGATGCAGGAGGTCGTGGTGGGCAGCCGCACCCATTGCCTGCACGCCCACGTGGCGACCGCCGAACACGAGACGCGGATCGTCGAGCTCGAGCGGCGCGGCCGCGACGTCGTCATCGTGGCGCGCGGCGGCCGCGCGATCGGCCTCCTGCTCCTGCAGACCCCGCTGCGCCACGGGGCGCTCGCCGCCGTGCAGCGTCTGCACGACATCGAGGTCGAGCCGGTGCTGCTCGGCGGGGGCACCCGCGAGCGGCTGGCCTCGATCGGCAAGGCGCTCGACATCGAGAACGTGCGCGCCGAGGTGTTGCCCCGCGATCGCGCGGCCGAGGTGCGGCGCGTGGCGCAGACCGGCGGACGCGTCGCGGTCATCGGGCGCTCCGACCTCGACGGCCAGGCGCTCGGCGCGGCCGACGTGGCGATCGCGCTCGACGAGGCCGGCAACCCCCCCGACCTGCGGGAGGAGCCGCGCAACGATCGCGGCGCCGGGACGATTGCGCTGGCCCACGATCAGCTCGTCTCGGCCGTCGACGTGCTCGCCCTCGCGCAGGCCACCCGGGCGCGCGTCTCCGCGACGCTGCTGGTCGGCCTCGTACCGGTGGCGCTCGCCGCGTTGCCGGTGGCGCTCGGGCTCGTGAGGGCCACCTACGCGCCCCTGGCCGCGCTCGCAGCGACCGTCGCGCTCGGCGCGCGCGATCTGGTCGCCGCGGCGCTTCCCGAAGGCGAGAGAATGGACGACAATCCCGGTTGAGCAATGGCCGACCTCCAGCGATTCCGGGACATGCTCGCCGCCTACATGGCGAAGAAGGGCCTTCGCTCGACCAAGCAGCGCGACGCGATCGTCGACGCGTTCTTCGTCCAGCCCGACCACGTCTCCATCGAGGAGCTGCTCGCGCGCGTCCGCGAGCGCGACGCGGCCATCGGCTACGCCACGGTCTACCGCACGCTCAAGCTGCTCACCGAGAGCGGCGTGGCCGACGAGCACCGGTTCGGCGACGGCCTCGCGCGCTACGAGCTCGCCGACGAGGAGGCCCACCACGACCACCTGATCTGCGTGGAGTGCGCCAAGATCACCGAGTTCGAGGCGCCCGACATCGAGCGGCTGCAGGACGAGGTGGCCAAGCGGTTCGGCTTCGTCACCCGGTTCCACAAGCACGAGATCTACGGCGTCTGCCCCGACTGCCAGAAGAAGACCAAGCCCCGCCGCTGATGCGCACGCGGTTCGCGCCCTCGCCCACCGGGGATCTGCACCTCGGCGGCGCGCTCGTGGCGCTCGCCGCCTACTGCCGAGCGAAGGTGCACGGCGGCGCGTTCGTGGTGCGGATGGAGGATCTCGACCCGCCGCGCGTGGTGCCCGGCGCCGCGGAGCGGATCCTCGACGACCTCCGGTTCCTCGGACTCTCCTGGGACGAGGGCCCCACCGTCGGAGGTCCATACAGTCCTTATGTACAGGGCGAGGCGGCCGCGACCTACGAGGAGGCGCTCGGGCGGCTGCCGACCTACCCGTGCACGTGCACCCGCGCCGAGATCGCCGCGAGCGCGCCGCACGAGGGCGAGGAAGGCCCGCGCTATCCCGGCACGTGCCGCGACCCCGCGCGGCGCAAGGACCGGCCCGCGGCGGTCCGCCTGTGGGTGCCCGAGGGCCGCGTCGCCTTCGACGACCTCGTGCGGGGGCCGATCGCGGAGGACGTGGCGGCGGTGGTCGGGGACTTCGTGCTGCGCCGGGCGGACGGCGTGTTCGCCTACCAGCTCGCGGTCGCCGTCGACGACGGGCGGATGCGCATCGACGAGGTGCACCGCGGCGACGACCTGCTCGGCTCGACCGCCCGCCAGCTCCTCCTGCAGCGCCTGCTCGGGCTCCCGTCGCCGCGGTACGCCCACCTCCCGGTCGTGCGCGGACCCGACGGCGAGCGCCTCGCCAAGCGACACCAGGCCCACATCGTGGGCTCGACGGTCCGCGAGCTGCGCGCGCGCGGGATGGCCGCGGAGGAGATCCTCGGCCCGCTCGGCCACGCCCTCGGGTTCGCCGACGACGCGCGGCCGCGGCCGCTCGCCGAGCTCGTCGTGCGCGCCGATCGGCTCGCGCCCCGGAGCTTCGTCGTGCCGGCGGGCTGGTTGTCTGCAAAACCGGCGGTTCGTGCTACGAATGGCTGAGAAATGACCGGGAAGACGTGCCCCGTGTGCGGCAAGGACTACCCGCTCGAGGTGGCGTTCTGCCAGATCGACGGGGCGCGGCTGCTCGAGTCCGAGGAGGCGCGCAAGATCCTCGACGACGACGACCCGCTCGTCCGCACGCTGGTCGGTGGCCGCTACCGGCTGCTCCGCCGCATCGGCGAGGGCGGCATGGGCATGGTCTACCTGGCCGAGCACGAGGCCATCGAGAAGCGCGTCGCCATCAAGGTGCTCAAGGAGCAGTACGCCCTCCGCGAAGACGTGGTCGCCCGCTTCCAGCAGGAGGCGCGCTCGGCCTCCCGCATCAAGCACGAGGGCATCCTCGAGGTGTTCGATTTCGGCCGCACCGACGACGGCCGGTTCTTCCTCGCGATGGAGCTGCTCGAGGGCGTCGATCTCGCGCGCGTGCTCGAGGCCGAGATGCACCTCGAGCCGGTGCGCGCGGTGCGGCTCGCGATCAAGATGGCGCGGGCGCTCGGCGCGGCGCACCTGAAGGGCGTCATCCACCGCGACATGAAGCCCGAGAACGTGTTCGTGCGCACCGACGAGGAGGGCCGCGAGCACATCAAGATCGTCGACTTCGGCATCGCGCAGCTGCGCGCCGACGGCGAGGACGCGGCCGACCCCAACGCCAAGGTCTCGGGGCGCAAGCTCACCAAGACCGGCGTGATCTTCGGCACGCCCGAGTACATGTCGCCCGAGCAGGCGCAGGGCAAGTCGATCGACCGGCGCGTCGACGTCTACGCGCTCGGCGTGATGCTGTTCGAGATGCTCACCGGGAAGACCCCTTTCCACGGCGAGACCTTCATGGGGATCCTCAGCGCGCACATGATCGAGCCGATCCCCGCGCTCGTCGACCGCGCGCCGCTCGGGTTCGAGTGCTCGCCCGAGCTCGCCGCGGTGGTGCACAAGTCGCTCGCCAAGAAGCCCGAAGAGCGCTTCGCGTCGATGCCCGAGTTCGCGCAGGCGCTGATCGCCACGCCCGAGGGCATGAGCGACGAGTCGCTGCGCGCGCTCCGCGGCAGCCACATGCCGTCGCTGGCGGGCGTGGTGCCGTCGCCGACCAACATGAAGCTCATCAGCCACCTCCCGCCCGCCATGCACGGGGGGCCCACGACGGTGAGCGTGGCGCCCGCGGCCGGGCCGATCCCCGACGCGCGGGCCGCGACGATGGTCGAGGCCGTGGCGCGTCCGCAGGCCGCGACCGAGATGGCGGTGGTCGCCGCGCCCGAGAAGAAGACCGGCGGTGGCGGCGCGATCAAGGGCATCGCGGCCGTGGCCGTGGTGCTGATCGGCGTCACGGGATACTTCGTGTTCCGCGCGATGACGGCGCCGGTCGCGCTGCCGGTGCCGGCGAACAGCAGCGCGTCCGCCGTGAAGGAACCGGTCGTCGCTTCTTCGCCGCCTTCGGTCTCGACGAGCGCGGCGCCACCGGCGTCGTCCTCTGCGCCCGCGCCCTCTCCGGTCGTCCTCAAGGTCGAGACCACGCCGCCTGGTGCGATCGTGGAGCGCGAGGTCGGCAAGGACTGGCTCCAGGTGTGCGACACGACCCCGTGCGAGGTGAAGGTCCCCGCCGGCACGGCGGTGCACCTCCGCGCCACCAAGAACGGCGCGACCGCCGACAAGCGTCTGCTCGCCGACGCCGATCAGAAGGCGACGTTCACGCTGGGCGGTGGTGGCGTCGCCAAGCCCCCTGGCTCCGCCAAGCCGCAGCAGGATCTCTGCGAGGTCGTGATCGACGAGGGCATCAAGGTCTGGAAGCCTTGCCCGAAGAAGTGAGCGGAGCGAGCTCTTGATCGTCGCGACCTCGGCCTCGGCAGACGAACCCCTGCGGCTCGTCACGTTGCCCTCGCGCGTTCTCGGCGCGGGCGAGGTGCGCGTCCGCGTGCGCGCGATCGGGGTCAACCCGGTCGACTGGAAGATGCGCACCGGCGGTCCTCTGCGGATGGCGCACCACTTCGTCGGCCCGCGCGGCCCGCTCGTGGTGGGCGTGGACTTCGCGGGCGAGGTCGTCGAGGTCGGCAGCGGCGTGCAGGAGCTCGCGGTCGGCGCGCGCGTCGTCGGGGGCACCAACTTCGCGCGCAAGCAGCTCGGGAGCTACGCGGACGAGGTCGTGGTGCGCCCCGATCAGTGCGCGGTGCTGCCGGACGCGGTGGGCTTCGAGGCGGCCGCGTGCTTGCCGGTGGCCGCGGTCACACCCGCGGTCGTGCTGCACGAGCTCGGCCCGCTGCCCGAGAAGCCGCGCGTCCTGGTGCTCGGCGCGTCGGGAGGGGTCGGGCTCTTCGCGCTCCAGCTCGTGCGCAACCTCGGGGGCCAGGCGGTCGGCGTGTGCTCGGGCCGCAACGTCGCCATCGTCGAGCGCTTCGCCGGGATCGCCGTCGACTACACCAAGGGAGACGCCCTCGTGGCCGCGCGCGCGCACGGACCGTTCGATCGCATCGTGCACGCGGTCGGCAGCGCGACCTATCCGCTCGCCGGGTGCAAGGAGCTCCTCGCGGAGCGCGGCGTGTGCGGGCTCGTGGTGGTGCGGCCCGGCGACTACGCGACCATCGCCTTCTCGCGGCGCTACCGCGCGGTGCTCGGTCGGCCCGACGGCGCACGGCTGCGCCCGCTGGTCGCCGCCCTCGGGAGGGGTGATCTCGAGCCGGTGATCGAGGCGCGCTTCCCGCTCGCCGAGGCCGAGGCCGCCCACGCGCTGTCCCGGGCCGGCAAGGTGGTCGGGAAGATCCTGCTGATCCCTGACGCGACGTGACGAGCGGTGGGTCGTGACAGGCGACCTCGGCGCCGGTTACCTTGACCGCGATGTCCGAGTCGCGACGGGTCAGCGTGCCGAAGCGAGTCTCCGTGCCCCCGCCGGCGCCGCGGTCCACCGAGGCCGAGCCCGCCGTGGTGGTCACGGGGGTCTGCGGTCGCCTCGGCCGCCGCGTGTGTCGCATGCTGCACCGCAAGACGCGCGTGGTGGGCATCGACCGCCGTCCGTTCGAGGGCAAGCCCAAGGACGTCGAGCACTGGCAGGTCGATCTCCGCCGCAAGAAGACCCAGGACGTGTTCCGCGGCGGGCCCAACGCCGTCGCCGCGGTCGTGCACCTCGGCATCATGCACGACCCGCGCGCGTCGGCCGAGGACCACCACACGTGGAACGTCTCGGCGTTCACCAAGCTCCTCGAGTACGTCGCGCAGTACAAGATCGGCAAGCTCGTGGTCCTCTCGAGCGCCAACGTGTACGGCCCGCAGCCCGACAACGCGCAGTTCCTGTCCGAGGACGCGCCGCTGCTCGGCGGGCAGCGCTTCCCCGACATCCGCGACCTCGTCGAGGTCGACATGCTCGCGCAGTCGTTCTTCTGGAAGCACCCCGAGACCGAGACCGTGGTGCTGCGCCCGGTCCACATCCTCGGCTCGGTGCGCAACGCGCCGTCGAACTACCTGCGGCTGTCGGTGGTGCCCACGCTGATGGGGTTCGACCCCATGGTCCAGGTGATCCACGAGGACGACGTCGTGAGCGCGATCGAGCTCGCGCTGCGCCCCGGCGTGCGCGGCATCTTCAACCTCGCCGGGCCGCCGCCGCTCCCGCTCTCGCGCCTCGTGTCGGCCGTCGGCAAGTCGACGATGCCGGTGCCGCACCCGCTCGCCAAGACGGTGCTCAAGCGGCTCTACGACTTCCGCCTCTCGTCGTTCCCGGCGCCGGAGCTCGATCACATCCGCTACGTGTGCATGGTCGACGACAAGCGCGCGCGCGAAGACCTCGGCTACGCGCCCAAGCGCACGCTCGAGCAGGCCGCCCGCGCGCTGCTCGACGCCTAGTCCGTACCGGCGTCCACGGTGCCGATCTTCGGCACGCGGAAGCGCAGGGTCTGGGTGTCGAGGCGCACGAGCCCCGGCAGGCCCATGATCTGCAGGATCGCCTGGAAATACTGGTCTTCGGCGGTGGGCTTCACGCTGGTGTTCACCTGCGGGGTCACCTCGAAGCACACCTTCATGCCGGTCGGCACGGCGACGAACAGGTCCTTGGTGCCGTCGCCGTCGGTGTCCTTGGCGGGGTGCGCGACGCAGCCCGCGAGCGGGTCGCCCTCGTCCATCGCGCGCACCTTCTTCACGAACTTGGTCGCGTCGACCGCGTCGCTCGGGTCGTCGAGCAGCTGCGCGATGACGTCGAAGGTGGAGCCGAGGCTGATGGCCTGGATGGCGCGGACGATGCTGTCGCTCACGCCCTTGCCGTTCTCGTGGAGGAAGTTGAGGCGGCAGCGACCGCCGGGCGCGGTGGGGGGCCGCGGCGCGCCGCCGACGCCCGTGCAGCACGCACCACCGCACGTGCCGGCGAACGCGCTCGCCGGGATGTTGCTGCCGGTCTGGTCGGAGAGCTGGTCGGCCTTGGTCTCGGTGCCGAAGGTGGTGGTGAGGTCGACGAAGCGCGCGTTGTTCTCGACGAACGCCTTGCTCAGGGTCGGGAAGCACGGCGGGGCGAGCACGCCCGGCGCGTAGTCGCAGTCGTGCCACTCGACGTCGGTGACCAGCACGACGATGCGCAGGCTGCCGGGGCGGAAGTCGACGCCACCCACGGTGCCGAGCGGGGGAACGTGCTTCGGCAAGAGGCCGCCGCTCCACCGGAGCTCACCACCGACCAGCGTGTGCCACATGGCCGGGATCTGGGCCTCCGGGCCGTCTCCACCGCCGCTCGCGACGAGGCCGTCGAGGGCGGCCTGCGCCTTGGCGACGTCGGGCGTGACCGTCTGCCGGACGAGCGCGGGGAAGTCGCCGTCGGATCCGTGGGGCTCGATCGGGTAGTCCTTGTGGTCGACGACCGCGAGGCCGACCGAGGGGATGGCCTTGGCGATGCCCGGGATGACCGAGGTCTTGAGGTTGGTGCGCAGGTTGTCGATGGAGCCCGACATCGAGCCCGTGGTGTCGACCACGATGGCGACGTCGACCTGCTTGATGGTGGCGAGGCCGGTCGCGATGGTGCCCTTGGGCGGCGTCGGCGGCAGCTCGTAGGGGACGTCGAAGGTGAGCGTGGGCGG
>JAEUKC010000367.1:0-5573 GCA_016794445.1 Myxococcales bacterium | reverse complement strand
TGCGACATGGAGCTCCGCTGTGCCGACGGTGACCGCCAGCACCTCTGCGATCTCCTTGTTCGAGCGTCCGTCGAGCAGCAGCCGGGCGACGTCCGTCTGACGTGCCGTGAGGGCGTGTTGCTCGGTGTACTCGACCAGTCGCGCCTCGAAGTCGTGGTGGGCGCCGCGACCGAGGACCAGGACGTGCCTGGGGAGTCCTGGGGTCTCGATGACGTGGAGATCGAACTCCGCCGAAGGCGCGCGGAGCGCCTTGAGCGCGCGCCCCACGAGCTCCGGGTCCGAGCGCAGGAGCCGGGTCGTCGTCACGTTCCGGTGCACGAGCCGCGTGCCGGAGAACAGCATGGCCGGCGCGGGCAGCGCATCTAGCGCCGTCTCCAGCGCGGGGCCGAGCAGTCGCGCGTTGAGGAGCGCGGTCTCGAGACCCACCCGGCGCCGAAGCGTCTCGACCGCGCCGCCGAGCCGTTCTCGCTCGGCGACGGTGAACGGCTCCTCGCGCCAGCCTCCCACCCAGGCGAGGAGCTTGGCGCCATCGCACAGCAACACCCGCAATTGATCGTGGCCATAGACCCCGACGTTCCGGAACAGCGCCTCCATCGGGGGCCGCAGATCGCGGAAGTCGTCCAGAGCGAGATCCTTGCACCGCAGGGCGCGGTTGCGCTGCTCGAGCTCGGGGTGTCGTGGATCGAAGAGGCCGTACCTCTCGAGCTGCGTGCGCCGAAAGCCAGACGCCCAGACCGAGGGCAGATCCAGCTCGCGAAAGCCTGCTCCAGCCACGAACTCCACACTCCAGCCAGGTGGCTGCCACTCCGGTCGGTAGGCGACGGCCGACGTCGCCCCGATGAGCTCGCGAACCAGCTCCACCGCGGACTCCAACCCATGCTCAGACGCAGGGTCGACGAGGTCGAGAGCCTCCAGTACGTCGCGTTCCCGAACCCCCACCTGCGCAGGATATCGTACGATTGCTCAGGTCGCCGTATGGAGGATCCCATACATGTGCAATCCGCTCCGCTCGCGCCGAGCTTGGTCTGTGCCGGTTTCGCCACAGACGGGTGTTAGGATGCGTGGTCGACGATGGAGGGTGACGTCCGCTGGTACCTCGCCTCCGAAGGCCTGCCTGCCGCACGACAGGAGCTGCCCCTCGGTCAGCGTCTGTCGGCCGGCCGCGCCGAAGACGCGTTTGTCCGGCTGGCGATCGAGGACAGTCAGGCGTCTCGCTACCACGCACTGTTCGAGGCGACGCCGGCCGGCGTCTACGTGCTCGATCTGAAGAGCACCAACGGCGTCCGGGTCAACGGGCAGCGCGTCGAGTCGAAGGTCCTCGGCCACGACGATCGCATCCAGCTCGGGCAGGCGCGGTTCCGCCTCGAGATGGAGGTGGTGCCCACCGTGCCGTCGATGCGCATGGCGGCGCCGGCGCCGATCGTCGCGCCGCCCGCCTGGGCGCAGGCCACGGTGAAGGCACAGCCCTACGTGTGCGCGGTGTGCTCCGTCACGGGCCCCGTGCCGGCGGTGGACCACGAGCCCTGGTGGAGCGAGGTCGAGTGGATCTGTCCGTCCTGCGCCGAGCGCCGACGGACTCGCCCTGACGACTGGGAGGTCCCACCGCCGGAGATGGAGGAGTACGACGTCCTTCGCTTCCTCGATCGCGGCGGGATGGCGGCGGTGTTCGAGGCCCGGCACCGCAAGGGGGGCATGCGCGTGGCGCTCAAGGTCATGCTGCCCGAGAGATCTCTCGACGAGCGCGCCCGGGCCCGCTTCGTGAAGGAACAGCAGATCGCGAGCAGCCTCGTGCACCCGAACATCGTGCGGTGCTTCGGCGTCGGTGGCACGCGCAAGCACCTCTACGTGGCGATGGAGTTCCTCTCGGGCGGCGAGGCCACGAACCTCGCCGACGTGCGCGACGAGCGCGCCTGCGTGCGGGTCGCCGCGGACGTCTTCGACGCGCTGTCGCACGCGCACGCGCTCGGCATCATCCACCGCGACGTGAAGCCGTCGAACGTCCTCCTCTTCCGCGGCCCGGACGGGAACCTGCGCGGCAAGCTGTCGGACTTCGGGATCGCGAAGAACCTCCGTGACGTCGGCGGTGCGTTCCTCACCAAGTCGAGCGACGTCGGCGGCTCGGCCTGCTTCGTGGCGCCGGAGCAACTCACCGGGTTCAAGCGCGTCGGCCCCAGCGCGGACCTCTATGGCGCCGGCGCCTCGCTCTACTACCTGCTGACGGCGGAGGTGCCCATCGTGCTGCCGTGCACGTACGGTGAGGCGACGGACCCGCAGATGTGGATGGCCACGCTGACCGGAGAGCGGGTGCCGGTCGGGACCCGGGCGCCGAAGGTGCATCCGTACATCGCGCAGTGGGTCGACTTCCTGGTCGCACGCGACGAGGCCGGGCGGAGCGGGGTGACTGCAGCGCAGGTGGGGTCCACGCTGCGGGCATACCTGGGGTAGCTACAGGTTCGCCCGTACGATCGTGTAGAGGATGCCGACGGCGAGCTGGAGGCCGACTCCGATGAGCACGCCGCGCTTGGTCTCCGGCTTGGCGATCGCGAACACGACGATCGCGCCGACGCAGCCGGCGATCAGACCGACCACGATGCCGAGGCCGAGGTCGCCCTCCATGGGGAGGCCGTCACTGTCGCTCAAGGGGAACTCCTGTTCTCAGCACAGGACAGGTGTGTTGCTGCGTCCCATGTCCGCGCATCATAGGCACTCCGGCTTCGGGACCTTGTGACCCTTGTCGTCAATGACGTAAGGTGGGCTGCAGTTCGGCGCTGGTGGCGCAGATGGAACCGTTGTGGCGGCGGTCGTGGCGGTCGTGACGGTCGTCGTGGTCGATGCCGACGTGCTCGCCTTGGGCTTGGGGCCGGGTGGGGAGGGCGGCTTTGCCATCGTGTTCGTCGGTGGCGTCGATGCCGGTGGGCTCGCGGCGCTCTTGCTCTCTGCCGGAGCAGGGTCCGGGCTCGGAGTCTTGTCGCTGCTCTCGGCGCGCGCGCCGTGCTCGCTGCCGATCGGATCCGGCGGCTTCTCCACCGCCGGTTTGGACGCGGCTGGAGCCGCCGGTGTCGACGGCCCCTTGAGCGCGAACGCCACCCCACCGACCCCGAGCAGCGCCACGAGCGCGAAGATCGGCACGACCAGCGCGTTGCGCTTCGGCGCGGTGACCGCGGTCGTCGCCGCCGCCGGGTTGTTCGTCTCCTGCTTCCAGCCTCCGCCGGACGTCGTCTTCACGAGGCGCAGGGGTTCTCCTTCGGGCGCCTCGAAGCCATCGGGAGCCTGCCCGATCACCGTATCCGGGAGGGACTTCACCGGCCCCGTGGCCAGGCGCGGCTGTTTCAGCGACGCGGCGATGCGCTGCACCGAGATCTGCGCGGTCGGCGGCGCATACGGTGCGAGCGCTTCGGCCAGCTCGGCGATGTTCTGAAAGCGGGCATTCCGGTCCTTCTCGAGGGCGCGATGGATCACCGCAGCGAGGCCCGGGGGCACGTCGGGTCGCGCCGCCGTGATGGGGGCCGCCGGCTCGTGCAGCACCTTGTACATGTGGTTCTCGGCGGTCTCGCCGAGCACCGGCCACTGGCGCGAGATCAGCTCGTAGAGCACCACCCCGAGCGCGTAGATGTCCGAGCGGACGTCGACGTCCTTCGGAGACCGGTACTGCTCGGGCGACATGTACAGCGGCGAGCCCATGAGCCCGTGGGTCTGCGTGAGCCCGCTCTTGGTGTTCGACCCCAGCTTCGAGATCCCGAAGTCCAGGACCTTCACCCGCGGGGTTCCGTCGACGCGATGCGTGAGGAACATGTTCGCCGGCTTGAGGTCGCGGTGGATGATGCCGAGCGCGTGCGCTTCCGCGAGCGCCTCGCAGGCCTGGAGAAGGTACTCCACGGCCTCGGGGATCGGCATCGGTCCGCGTTGCTCGGAGTGCTTGCCGAGGTCCTCTCCCTCGAGGAACTCCATCACCATGTAGGGCGAGCCGTCCTCGGCGCGACCGACGTCGAGCACGCGACCGACGTGTTCGCTCTTGATCTTGACTGCGGCTCTCGCCTCCCGGAGGAAGCGCGCCACGAGCTCCTGGTGGTTGGCGTAGGCGGGCAGCAAGAACTTGATCGCCACGCGCTCGTCCAGCTCGACGTGGCGGGCGAGGACCACGTAGCCCATGCCCCCGCGCCCCAGCTCGCGTTCGATCTCGTACTTGCCGAGTAGCGTGGTCGACATAGGCCCCTCCCACGAGAGAGTACGGATACGAGAGGCGTGATCTATATGGAGGATCCCGAGCTTTCGACGAGAGTCGTCTATGTGGAAACCCATAGGCTCCGTAAGAACTGACCATTGACTCTGCGCGCAGAACGTCGCTCGATGGTGGCGGATGGACCTCCAGATCTTCGGCCAAGGATCGCCGGTTCTCTTGCTCCATGGAGTGCCCACCCGGCTAAGGGCGCTGCACTTCCTCGTCCACGTGCTCGAGCGCGACCATCGTTGCCTCCTGCCCGCGCTGCCAGGTTTCGAGGGCAGCACGCCGCTCGATCCCTACGACTACGATCGAGTGCAAGCACTGCTCGAGGAGCTGATTCTTGCCCAGGAAGAGCCGGTCGATGTCGTCGGCTTCTCGGGAAGCACCTACCGCGCCCTCCAGCTCGCGCTCGATCGGCGCGTGCGGATCCGGAGGCTCGTCCTCTTGGGGGCGATGCCTGGTTTCGCGGAGAAGGAGGCCCCGCTCTCCTTTGTCGCTGACATCCGCAGCGGCGCTCTCGACATCCGTGGCCAGTGGCTGGCGCGGATGACGAGCCCAGGGTTCGCGGACCGGAACCTCGACGCTGCGAGGCACATCCTGGAGTGGATGGACGCAGCTCCGACTTCGGTCTGGTGTGACGAGTTCGAGAGCATCGTCCGTCGCCCAGACCTGCTGCCGCGGCTCGGAGAGGTGGAGGTACCTGTGCTCCTGCGTGTCGGGGAGGCCGACGCTGCTACCCCAGCAACCTTGAGCGAGGCCGTCGCGCGCGTCCTCCCGGACGCGACGCTGCAGATCGTGCCTGGCGTGGGCCACGCTCTGGGCTACGAGGATGGTCCAGCCACGGCGGCAGCCGTCCGCGACTTCCTGATCTGATCTCTCGAACCTTCGCTACGGCCATGGTCGGGACGACGCTTAACCGTGCTCGCATGAGCGGAAAGACCTCGACGACGCTGCTGCGCGGCAGGTCGGATGTGGGCGCCGTGGTCGCGGCGCTCTGCGACGCCATGGATCGCCCCGTGGGACGGGCGGCTCGTGGCCACGCGCTGGTCGCCGTCCTGCACATGGTCGTGGGCCTCGAGCACGTGGTCGTCGAGCGCTGGACGGGCAAAGGCTTCGAAGCGATCGGTCGCACCGCCTCCGCGTGTTCGACGGCGCGCACCCAGGAGCTCCATGTCGGTTCGCGTCGGGTCGGGCGACTGCAGATCGACGCTCACGAGGTCCGTCGATCGCATCTCACGCTGCTCGAGGCGGTCGCGCCGCTGCTCGCGCGCGCGATCGCTCCCCATGCGCGTCCGAGCACGCCGCCCCGCGCACCGACCAAGGTCCCGCCCGCGGGCCTGGAGGTTGCGAA
>JAEUKC010000352.1:0-5294 GCA_016794445.1 Myxococcales bacterium | reverse complement strand
GTGCTTCTTGCCGCCCGGGCCGCCGGTGGACGTGTACTCGGCGGCGCCGCCGGCCTTCACCTCGAACGAGGTGGTGTTGCCCATGTGCGAGACGCCGTACTGCAGCACGACGCCCGGAGGCAGGTTGGAGGGCGGCGCGCCGCAGGCGGCCAGGAAGATCAAGCCACCAGATACCGAGCGAGTCATCGTGCACGAACGCTACCCGACTTCACGAGGAGACGGTTGCTCCAGCGCAACCCACGAATCCCTTCTCCGCCTCGCCGACCTGCGCCGCGAGGTCTGAGGGCCCTGATCACCAGTCGCGCGGGGCGATGGCTTCTTCGAGGTCGACGTCGTAGCCGTAGGTCTTCAGCACGAAGTCGATGTCCGCGGCGATGGCTTCGCGCGCGACGGTCTCGATCTCGCTGCCCGCCTCGTAGAAGGCCTCCTGCAGATCGTTGAACGCCTCGGTCGTCGCGTGGGTCAGGACGTAGACCGCCTCGCCCATGGGGCGCTCGCGCTCGATCTTCGCGGCGAGCTCGAGCAGCAGCGCCTGACCGTCGGCGACGGGCTTCTGCGGGTAGTAGCTGCTGTCCACCATCGGCTCGAGGAGCGTCCGCGCGAGGATGGCCGGATTTGTCGGTCGGCCGGCCGCGGCCTTCTTCGGCGCCTTGGCGGCTGCCTTCTTGGCGGGGGTCTTCTCGGGCGCCTTGGCTGCCTTCTTGGTGGCTGCCTTCTTGGTGATCTTTCGGGCCTTCTTGGCCGGAGCGCTGGTGGCCTTCTTGGTCTTCCTGGTCGGAGCGCTCGTCACGGCCGTCTTCGTGGCCTTCTTGGAGGTCTTCTTGGAGGCCTGCTTGGAGGTCTTCTTGGTCGCCTTCTTCTTTGCCGCCATGCATCGAGGTTATCGCGACGGCGGCGCGAAGGGGACCTCCCGGCGGGTGGGGCGATGCCACCCGGTCCGCACGAGCCACGTGCGAGGCGCGGACACGGGCGGGTCGACGCCGGGCAGCGCGTAGCGCACGGAGGCGGCGGGCAGCCCGAGCTCCACCCACTCCGCGAAGGCGGGTGCGCTCGACCACGGATCGGCGAGGGGCGCACCCGGCACGTGGCGCGCGTGGTTGGCGAGCACGTAGCGGATGACGTTGCGCACCTCGGTGGGCGAACGCAGCGCGCGGGCGTGGTAGCGCTGGGCGAGCACGCGACCGCGTCGCCCCATGACGCGGTTCAGGCGACGCGCGATGCGAATGGTGAGCGAGCGCATCGCCCGGGTGAGCGCGGCCCGGTCCTCGGCCTCGACGACGAGGTGCACGTGGTTGCCCTGCACCGAGAAGTGGGTGACCCGCGCGCTCGAGGGCGAGAGCAGCGCCCGCAGCGCGCGATCGATGGGCCGGAGACACCGCTGGGCACGCAGGTTCCACACGTGCTCGGCGAAGCGCAGGGTGACGTGCAGCGGGCACTCGGCGGCGAACGACGGCCGGCGCCGGTGCGATATGGAGCCCGGCTTGCTCGGCCGCCCCGCCCCCTTGCGCGGCCCGCCTCGCGTGCCCTTCGCCACCCCGTGCGCGCCCAGGCGCGGGCCGCCAGCGAGAGGGCCGCCAGCGAGAGGGCCGCCAGCGAGAGGGCCGTCAGCGAGAGGGCCGTCAGCGCGGCGGACGTCGCGGGAGGGCTTGCTCGAGCCGGTCATTCATTGAATATGGCATATGTCGCGCGGTGTGCAAGGGGAGACGTGCCCCGACGTGGGGTAGGATGGCGCGATGGGTGCCACGGTGATCGTCGGGGGGCGGGTGCGCACGCTGGCCGGTGCGGACGCGGAGGCGCTCGCGTTCGCCGACGGGCGGATCGTCGCGGTCGGGGAGCGGGCGGAGGTGTCGCGGGTCGCGGGGGAGGGCGCCACGGTGATCGACGGCGCCGGGCTCACGGTCGTGCCCGGATTCGTCGACGCGCACCATCACGTGTCGATCGCGGCCCTCTACGGCGGGGCGGTCCAGCTCGGGGCGGTGACCGACATCCCCTCGCTGCAGGCGGCGCTCGCGGCGGCATCGCGGGCGTTGCCGGAGGGACGCTGGCTCGTGGCCATGAACTGGGACGAGAGCCGGCTCGCCGAGCGTCGCCCGCCGACCCGCGCGGAGCTCGACGACGCGGTGCCCGATCGTCCGCTGTTCGCGCTCCACCACACGTGTCACCGCGCGCTCGCGAACAGTCGCGCGCTCTCGCTCGCGGGGATCGACGCGAGGACGCCCGAGCCGTCGGGCGGCCTCATCCAGCGCGGGCGCGGCGGCGAGCCCACCGGCCTCCTCGTCGAGCGCGGCATGAGCCGGGTCGAGGCGCGGGCGCGGCCCGACCTCGCCACCTACGACGCGGCGGGGATCCTCGCGCGCATGAAGGAGCACTACGTCGCGCTCGCGCGCGTCGGGCTCACGCGGGTCGTCGACACCGCGGTGCCGGCCGAGCTCTTCACGCTCTACCGTGAGCTCGCCCGGCGGGGGGACGTGCTCGTGCCCACCCACGTGTGCCCGGTCTCGACCACGGGGTACCTGGAGGAGCCGTGGGACGCGCTCGACGGGCCGACGACGGGCCACAGCGAGGGGCCGCTGACCGTCGGCCCGGTGAAGCTCGTGTTCGACGGCGCGCCCGGCTGCTCCATGTGCCTCACGTGGTGGCAGTCGATCGGCGCGAGCGTGCGGACGATGGCGCTCGCGATGCGCCTCGGGTCGTGGGACCCGGTGCGCACGATGATGTCCGTGGAGCCACGCTTCGGCCGCGACGTGCGGTCCGGGATCGCGATCTACCGGCGCGAGGAGGCCGAGCGGGTCGTGCGCGGCGTGGTCGAGCGCGGGTTCTCGGTGGCCACCCACGCGATCGGCAACGAGGCGATCGACGTCGCCCTCTCGGCCTACGCCGCCGCCGGCGGTGCGCTGCACGCCGCCGGGGTGCCGCGCATCGAGCACGCCTCGTTCCTCGATCCCGAGCTCGTGCGGCGCATGGCGGGCGCCGGCGTCGCCGCGGTGGTGCAGCCGTCGATGATCGCGATGCCCATGGTGTCGACCGCCTCGCCCATCTCGGGGCTGCCGTTCTTCCCACTGAAGTGGCTGGTCGACGCGAAGGTGCCCGTGGTCGGGAGCTCGGACTACCCGGTCGACGTGTTCGATCCGCTGGCCGGCATGCGCACGGCGATGCTCCGGCGCAACGCGCTCGGCACGGTGGTCGAGCCGGACCAGGCCCTCACCCTCGACGAGGCGCTCGCGATGTACACGCGCACGGCGGCCGAGGTGATCGGGTGCGCCGCCGAGACCGGCACGCTGGAGGTCGGCAAGCGCGCGGATCTCGCGCTGATCGAGGGCTTCGAGGGCGAGCTCGCCGCGGCCCGCGTGGTCGCCACCTTCGTCGACGGCGTCCAGGTGTTCGCGGCCCCCGGCGGCGTTGCTGCCAGTTCCTGACAGCAGGCTCCGAACCCCGTGCGATTGCAGAAGTTCGGGGTCTCGGCGAGACTGGCGAGGTGGACTTCACCTCCCTCGGCCTCGCGCTCGACGACGACGCGCGACGGATCCTGCTGGCGGCGCTCGCCTCCGCCAACGGCACGCGCAAGGTCCGGCTGCTCGCGCCCGCGCACCTCGTCGCGGCGGCGGCCGAGGCCCTCGAGAGCCCCGCGGGCTACGCGGTCCGGCACGGCGGCGAGGCGAGCGACGGAACGCAGCGCACCACGCTCTGCCTGGCCTTCCGCGACCCCGAGGGCGTGACCATCGGCGTCGGCCTCTCCGGCGCGATCGCCGCCAGCCCGGGCCGCACGTGGACGTCGCTGCAGCCGTGGAGCAAGACCACGCCCGAGAAGAACCGGGCCGCGCTCGAGCGGTGGGCGCGCGCCAAGGCCAAGGACCGGGTGCGCCTCTCGATCGTCGGACCGCCCCGGGTCGTTCCGGCGCCCGGTCGCTCGCTCGACACCCTCCTCGCCGCGGTGATCGCGGAGCCCGATCGCGACGAGCCGCGCGCCGTGCTCGCCGACGCCTGGATCGAGGCCGGCGATCCGCGGGGTGAGTACGTCGCGCTCCGCCTCGCGACCGCTCGTCGCCCCGACCCGGTCGCGACCCGCCGCGCCGACGCGCTCGAGGCGGAGCACGGCGCGCAGTGGACCGAGGAGCTGCGGCAGTTCACGCTCAAGCAGCGGTTCTCGCGCGGCTTCGTCGAGGAGGTGGCGATGCGCGCGACCATGTTCGCGACCGAGGCGCCGCGCCTGTTCCGCCTCGCGCCCGTGACCTCGGTGATCCTGCGTGGCGCCGACGTCCCGGCGCTGCGCAAGGTCGCCGCGCAGCCGCTGCTCGCGCGGGTCCGCCGGCTCGTGATCGACCGCGAAGTGAAGGACGTCGGCGCGCGCATCCTCGCCGGCGCGCCGATCGCCGAACTGAGAGAGCTCGAGTGCGGTGGCTGCGGCTTCTCGACCGCGGGAATCGCCGGGATCCTCGCCGCCGCGCCCGCGCTCGAGTGGCTGCACCTGCTCCGCATGGGCGCCTCGCTCGCCGAGCTCGTCGACCGCCACCCGACCCTCCGCGTCTCGGTGGTGGCGGCGCCGCGCGAGCCGAAGGCGGTCGCGCTCCTCGCGAGCGGCCGCGTGGTGCGAAGGCGCCGCGATCGACGCTGAGCCGATTGCTGCCAGTTGCTGACAAGGAGATCGCGGTGGTCAGGACTCGGTGTCGAGCCCGGCCGCTGCTGCCTGCACGCGCTCGCGCCAGCGCTTGTAGAGGCCGACCCCGAGCAGCGTGGGCGTGGCCACCACGCAGATGGGGCACGCGGCCGCGCCGACGATCGCGCCGACCACGCCGATCGCGCCCACCCCGGCGCCCGCGAGGAGGAACTCGGTGCTCTCACGGCCCTTCGGCTTCGCTTCTTCGCTCATGGCGGTTCGAGCGCGCGAGCTCGGTGGAGGGTTCACCCGCGGCGATGGGCGTCGGTCGGGAAGGCCGCGTCGAGCGCCTCGTCGAGCCGCTCCGTGGCCGGACCGGGGACCAGCTGCGCCACCATCGCGCGCAGCTCGGACGCCCCGCACCCAGCGCCGGCGAGCGCGCGCAGATCCGCCTCGGTGGGCTCGTAGCCGTCGTGGTCGATGTGCCGGACGAGCCCCTGGAGCAGCGCCTGGGGCGTGATGCAGTGGCACATGGGACCGGAGCCCTCAAGCCGCCGCCGTCTTCTCGGCGACCTTCTTCTTGACCGCCTCCATGTCGAGCGCCTTGGCCTGCTGGATGAGGTCTTCGAGCGCGGCGGGCGGGAGCGCGCCGGGCTGCGCGAACACGACGACGCCGTCCTTGATGATCATGAGCGTGGGG
>JAEUKC010000227.1:0-7034 GCA_016794445.1 Myxococcales bacterium | reverse complement strand
CCGCCTGGTACGGCCGGGTTGGCGCACTCCCCCAGCGCTACGACCAGAGCCGCTACCACGGGCTCAACCTCAACAGCCTCTTCTTCCGCGGCACGATCGAGTTCCGCTACTTCAACGGCACCACACAGGTCGTGCCATCCGGGCCAACAAAGGACGGCCGGTGGAGCCCGTGCTCGTCGCGGGCGGGGCCTCGGCACGGACGACTTCGGCGAGCATGCCTGCACGATCACCTCGCTCATCGCCTCGGCGAAGCTGCACGACCTCGATCCTGAGGCCTACCTGCGCGACGTCCTGCGTGTCCTGCCGCACTGGCCGACAATCCGCATGATCGAGCTCGCACCCAAGAACTGGCGCACGACGCGTGAGCGGCTCGATGCCCAACAGCTCGAGCAGCCCCTCGGACAGCTCGACATCCCGGCCGCCCAGTAGGCCGTACGAGGTCAGCGAGGGCGCGATGTCCACCTCGCAGAAGCTACGTTGCCCAGCCTCACGCCGGCAGGATGGTGCTCACCGAACGGATACCAACAGGCGCCCAACGGGGTTCGCCAAACAGAACAGGCCAAAGGCTATCGCGTGACTTCCAACTGTCGCGCAGCCTCCTCCCGGACCCGACGCCAACGACTCGCTGCGGCAGCGAGCCAGGCCCATTGCGCCAACTCGGCAAGGACGCATACGAGCAGACGAGTCGGCTGCTGTGTCCACACGACAGCAGCAAGACAGCCGAGACCTGACAGCAGCAGCATCGACTTGATCGTCCACGGAACGTCGGCGTACACGCTGCGAATCCTGGCGCCGCTCGCCAAGACAGTGGTCACACGAGCGATCCTCAGCGCCCAATACGTAGTCGGGGGGTCCGCCACCACCAAGTCGGTCGACTGTGTCGTAGCGACGGACAGGCCGCGGTAGTCTGCGCCACGAACGGACTCACAATTGTCGTCGGTGCTAGGAAACTCCACCCAAGAAAACAGCGCCACGGCCCTGAGCGGAGACGTGCCCAGAGCACGGCAAACCCAGTCCAGGCAGCGTCGATAGTCTAGTACTACACTAGCAGCAAGAAGCTTGAAGCCCCAAAGAACTGTGAGTGCGCAGACCGCAACTCCAACATCTCCCGCAAACAACGTGCCGAAAAACACCAGCAGTGGAAGGGTACAGAACGTGAGCACAGCGGTCAGCTTCGTCTGAAAGTCCAAAAGCTCGACCCGAACCAAGCTTGCGCCGCTCGTCGCAACAATTGAGACACAGACGCTTTCACTCATCCATGTCCGCCTTGCGACCACTGCACCATCCTTCGTCTCACGCAGATTCAGTCCAAAGTCAGCGCCCCCTCGCTCCACGGCAGCGCGAATAGCTGAACTAGCGCTGCCGCGTTCAGTCGGGACGCCCAGCCAAATGATGGTGGCCTCACTATCCTGTTTGGACTCTTCCACAATCTATTCTCTAAACATGCGGTCACCCTAGATCGGGCATGGAAACACAACCGGGATCTGCCAGTCCTTAACTGGATAGTAGCCCTCGGGTCCCACCCTCGGGGTGCTCGCTCCACTGAACGGCTCCGCGCTCGAGATGTTCGGCGAGCTCCTGCAGTCGCCGGCGTTCCGCGATCCGGGCCTGTCGCAGGCCCGCACGAACACACGCACGTTCATCGGCAACTCGCAGAAGAACTCCCTCCTGCGGGCGGAGGTGGAGGCGGCGGCGCAGCTCTTCCCCGAGGGCCATCGCTTCCACAAGCCGGTGCCCGAGAAGACCGAGGTGGCGCTCGTCACCCCCACGGATCTCGCGTCGTTCCACACCTACGTCTTCGAGCCGGCGCACACGACCGTGGTGGTCGTCGGCGACATGGAGCCGGGCGCGGTCACGAAGACGCTCGAGAAGACCTTCGTCGGCCGTCCCGCCTCTCCCCTGCCCGAGCACCCGCCGCTCGCCGCCCCGCCCCCGCTGAGCGGCACCGCGGTGCGCTTCCTCCACGAGCCGGGCGCGAAGCAGGCCACCATCGTCCTCAGCTGGGTCGGCCCCGCGCGCAACCACCCGGACGAGGCCGCGCTCGAGATCGCGGGCGCGCTGCTGAGGGACCGGCTCCACGCCGTCCTCCGGATCGACCACGGCTGGACCTATGGCGTCGCCGGGAACTTCCTCCTCACGCGGAGTGCGGGACGCATCTCGGTCCACACCGACGTGGACATGGCCCACGTGGCGGACGCCCTGCGCGAGATGCGCAGGGTGCTCGACGAGCTGCCCCTGCAGCCGCCCAGCAAGGGCTACCTCGACGACTACCGCAAGTGGGAGGCCACGCACCTCGCCGAGGCCTTCAGCAGCGAGGTCGAGACCGCCGATGCGCTCGCCTCCCTCGCGGGCGCCGGTCGCACCATCGCCTGGGCACGGGGGCTCGACGCGCGCCTGGCCGCGGTGACCCCCGAGATGGTCCTGCTTGCAGCCAAGCAGTGGCTCACCGTGGGGCGCGCAACCCTGGTCGTGGTCGGGGAGCAGTCGGCGGAGAAGGCCATCGACAAGTTCCTCGACACGAAGTGACGGCGAGTGCGCGCCCGCTTGCGCCGAGCCTGCGACGACCGCTGCCGTGGCGAGCCGTAGCGGAGTACCCTGGTGGAGAGAGGTGGGGGCATGTCTCCAAAGCCGCGTCTGTTACTCGTCGACGACGACAGCCGACTTCGCCGCGCAGCCGCTCGCGTGCTCGAGGGCTTCTTCGAGGTCACCCACGCCGCCGACGCCACCGAGGCGCTCGCGCAGATCGATCGGAGCGCAGTGTTCGACGTGCTGCTGACCGATCTCGAGATGCCGGGCGCGGACGGCATCGATCTGCTGGCCGAGCTGGCCTCGCGCGACCTCGCGCTGCTCCGTCGCTCGCTCGTGTGGACCGGCTTCGATCTCGACGAGCCCGAGCTCGTCTTCTACGCGAGCCATGGGATCCCGATCCTGTCCAAGAGCCTTCCGACCGCGGAGATCGCGCGGCTCTTGCTGGCGCGGGCGACCGTGCCCCCGCCCCCGAACGCAGCCCCCGCATAGGCGGCTCAGGCGGGCCGCGCAGAGAGTGCCTGCAGCCAGCGGGTGCGCGGGGTCGAGACCGGCGGACCGATGGTGGGGAGCGCGTAGGCCACCGGCGCGGCAGACAGGCCGATCGCCGCCCACGCATGGAACCGCGCGGCGCTCGACCAGGGGTCGGCGATGGTCGCTCCGGGCACGTGGCGCGCGTGGTTGGCGAGCACGTAGCGCACGACGTTCTTGGCGTCGGTGGGCGAACGCAGCGCGCGGGCGTGGTAGCGCGCCGCGATCACCTTGCCGCGGCGACGCCCCATGACCTTGTTGAGCCCGCGGGCGATGCGGATGGAGAGGGAGCGCATGGCGCTCGAGAGCGCGCGGCGGTCCTGCGCTTCGACCACGAGGTGCACGTGGTTGCCCTGGACCGAGAAGTGGGTGACGCGCGCGGCCTCGTCGCGGCCGAGGAGGAACCGGAGCGCGCGGTCGATGGGCCGCAGACAGCGCTGCGAGCGCAGGTTCCACACGCGCTTCTCGAACCGGAGGGTGACGTGCAGCGGCGCCGACGGAGAGACGCTCGGGCGGCGGTGGTGCGACACGGCTCCCTCCTTGCGAGGCCGGCCAGCGCCGCGGCGCGCGCCACCATGACCGAGGCCACGGGGAGCGAGACCCCCATGGGGGTCACGGGGGAGGCCCGCGGAGGAGCCGATCGAGGACGACGCCGACCGGGACACCGCTTGATAATCGCATATGTCTTGTGAGTTCGCAAGGCGAGGTCCGTCGGGCGGGCGGCCGGGGCGAGGACGAGCAGTGGGAGATGCAGACCGACGTCCGCGAAGCTCCAGTAGTTGGGCGGACGGCTGCGGCGGTGCGTACGGGTCCACGAGGCCGGCGTATCGCTCGCGGGAGCAGCCGCCCGCTCATGGGGAGGCCTCACCGCTCGCGCGCGGCCGATCAGGTCGGCGTCGCCACCTCGTCCCAGTCGGCGTCCTCGAACCGCACGAGCCAGTTGAGCGCGTGGTGTCGCTCGTGCACCACACCGGGCTCGAGGCCCGCGGGCGGTGGCGCCTTCTTCAGGCGCGCGTCGGTCGTCGCCCAGTGGAGCCGGAAGTGGAGGTCGAGGGCGTCGAGCAGTACCCCGACGTCGCGCAGCTGCGCGTCGCGGACGAACGCCTCGGCGTCGAGCTCGAACATCGCGCGCGCGAGGCCCGGCACGTCGCACACCGCCGTGGGCAGGGGCAGCTCGGCGGTCACGCGCGCCGCCAACGCGAGCAGCGCGAGGGACTCGTAGCGCCACACGTGGTCGACGATCTCCTGCCGGCTCGGGGCCTCCGACTCGAGGAACGCGCGCTCGACGGGGCTCGTGGCCGCCCAGGCGAGCGGCATCCGGGCGCGGAGCTCGGCGACGGGGATCGCGTTCTCGCTCGCCAGCGACTCGGCCCGCAGCGCGCAGAGGAACAGCGCGAGGCAGCGCTGGGCCACCTCGCCTGGTGTGCGCAGGGCCACCTCCACCTCCGCGATCACGGGCGGCAAGCCCGCGGGCACCTGTACGCCGTGCTGCGCGAGCGCGACGTCGGTGCGGGACTTCCGCGCCAGGGCGTCGGGCGGATACGGGACGCCCGCTTCGGGATCCGCGTCGCCCGTCGCGGCGTCGACCAGCACGGTGCCCTCGGGCGCGCGCACCGACGAGTCGGGCAGGAACGTGATCGCGTTGCACTCGAGGGCCCACGCCGAGAACGCCTCGAGGTGCTCGTCCTCCACCTCGACCGACAGGTGGTGCTGCACGCGCTCGAGGTGCCGCAGCACCGCGTACCGCGTCGTGGTCATCGGACGCTTGCCGCCGTCCATCACGAACCCCATGAAGCCGTGTAGGTGCGGGAGCAGCTCGGGGTCGCTGCGGTCGCGCTGGCCCACGAGTTCCAGGGGGAAGCCCGGCGCCGGCAGCGCGCGACACGTGGCGTAGACGTTGATCAGCACGCCCCCAGCATCGCACCCTGCGACCGGATCGGGCCACCCCGACGCTTGCCCAAAGGGCAAGCGTGCCTGCTGTTGGATGGGCTTCGGTACAGCCTTCGTACAATGTCCGCGAAGCCACGCCTGCTGCTGGTGGACGACAACGATCGCCTGCGCCGCGCGGTCGGACGCCTGCTCGAGCGTCACTTCGAGGTGGCGCCGGCGGCCAGCAAGGCGGAGGCGCTGGCCCTCCTCGACGGAGGACCGGCGTTCGATGTGATGCTGACCGACCTCGAGATGCCGGGCGGGAGCGGCGACGATCTGCTCGCGGCCGTGGCCGACCGTGGCGACCCGCTCCACCGTCGCGCCGTCGTGTGGACGGGGAGCGAGCTCGACGCCGAGCGGCGCGCTTCGTTCGCCGAGCGCGGGATTCCGCTCCTCTCCAAGGGTCTCGCGAGCGCGCAGATCGTCCAGTTCCTGCTCGGGCGTCTCGCCTAGCGCTGCCGTCGTTCGCGCGGAGCGCGGCGGGAGCGGAGGTCGGCGGCGTTCGGTTCGGAGGGATGGGCGTCAGAACATCCACGCTCCCAGCCCGAACCGGCCATTCGTCATGGCGCGACACGGTAGGGGATTCATCCTAGGCTCCGACAGGACGTTCATCTGTCACATGGCCGCTTTCAAACGCTCCCTCCGCTGGCGACCGCCCGATCTCGGGCGGCTCACCTTCTCGGAGCTGCGGCGGCTGGATCTGCCACCCCACTGCTGGATCGACGGCCTCGACCTGGACGCCGAGGGCAGGTTCGCCGGCGTGTGCGTGTCGTGGGCCTCGAGCCTCGGGCCCGAGTTCCGCGAGCAGATCGTGGCCGGCATCGACCGCTGGTGGCGCTCGCTCTCGCGGGTCCGCGCCGAGCGCCCTTCGGCGACCATCCTCGCCTTCCGCCGGCCGGACGAGGGCAAGGGTTGAGTTGGACCGTCGATCACCGCTCCATCAGGTCGGCGGGGGCAGCGGGGGGACCATCGAGAACGAGTGGGTGGCGTGCTCGTCGAGCCACCCGAGGAGCCGTTGGATGCTGCACGTGGCGAGCGCCATGCAGGTGTCGGCGGCGCCGTAGTAGAGGTTCAACGTGTCGCCGTCGGGCTCGATCGTGTAGCCGCACGGGAACACCACGTGGCCCACGTCTCCCTCGTTCTCGTAGGGCGTCTCGGGGCCGAACACCCACGCGTCACCGCGCAAGAGCAGTCGCTCGGGCTGGTCGAGGGCGAACAGGGCGAGGCCGAGCCGATACAGACACCCAGCCGCGTTGTGGCGCACGCCGTGGTAGATCATCAGCCAGCCGCGCGGGGTCTCGATGAGCGGCGGCGAGAGCCCCACCTTGTTGGCGTCCCACCACCCGCCCTTGCGCGCGGGCAGGAGCAGCTTGTGCGTGCCCCAGTTGAGGAGGTCCGGCGAGTACGAGATCCAGGCGTGCGCGCCCGAGTCGGTCATCGGGCGGTGCACCATGGCGAAGTTGCCGTTGATGCGCCGGGGCAGGAGCGCGGCGTCCTTGTCGTCGGGCTGCATCACGAGGCCGAACCGCTCGAAGGCCCGAAAGTCCTTGGTGAGCGCGAGCGCCACGCCAGGACCGCCCTTGCCGAACGCGGTGTAGGTCACCGCGTATTTCCCGAGCTCCTCCACCCAGGTGATGCGGGGATCCTCGATGCCCCACAGCTCCTCGGGGTAGTTGACAGCATCTGGCAGCAATGAAGGCGTCTCGTCGATCATCCAACCGTCGACGCCGTTCTTGGAGCGCGCCGCGCAGAGGTGCGAGAAGCCGCTGCGGTCCTCGACGCGACACAGGAGCAGGGTCGTGCCGTCGTGCAGGCGGGTCACGCCCGCGTTGAACACGGTGTGGATCGGGTACGGCCAGTCGGCCGCGGTGAGGATCGGGTTCTTCGGGTGACGGGTGAACAGGGACTCGTAGGCACGCTTGGACATTCAGGTCGCGATCTCGCGCAGAGCGCGGGGATTGAGGGTGAGGACGCGATCGGAGGATCGCATCTCGCAGAGGGCCACGAGGAACGAGAGCGTCGACTCGGCGCCCTGGTTCTCGTTGACC
>JAEUKC010000109.1:0-13166 GCA_016794445.1 Myxococcales bacterium | reverse complement strand
TCGTAGACGGAGACGTTGTTCTGGATGCGCACGCGGGCGCCGAGCCGCACGCCCGGGGCCACGTAGACGTTCTGGCCGAGCGTGCACGCCGCGCCGAGCCGCGCGCCGGTCGACACGTGGCAGAAGTGCCAGACCCGCGTGCCCTCGCCGAGCTCCACGCCCTCGTCGATCACGGCGGTCGGGTGCACGAAGGTCTCGCTCACCCCTCGAGCGTAGCTCGGCGTTGCACGAGACGGACCGCCGGCGGCCGCCGGTGACCGCCGGCGGTGAGAGCCCTGCGTGCTACCGTTTCTTCGTGGCAACTCCGTCGGTGTCGCGCGATCCGCAGACCGGATCGCTCGTTGCAGACGCCGCTGGCGAAGCGTTCCTCCCCTACGAGGAGCGTCTCCGGCAGGAACCGCGGTGGGCCATGAGCGAATCGTCGAAGTACTTCGAAGGAACGAGCCAGCTGCACGAGACCGTGCGGGCGCTCTCGCGTCGACTCGAGCAGCTCGGCGTCGAGTACGCGGTGGTCGGGGGCCTCGCCCTCACCGCGCACGGATACGCTCGCATGACCGAGGACGTCGACGTCCTCGTCACCCCCGCGTCGCTGAAGCGAATCCACACGGAGCTGGTGGGGCGCGGCTATCGCCACGAGTTCGCGGGCTCGAAGAACCTCCGGGACACCCGCACGCAGGTGCGGGTCGAGTTCGTCCTGACCGGCGCCTTCCCTGGCAGCGGTCAGCCGCAGCCCCTGTGTTTCCCCGACCCCACCGACAGCGAACGCTTGGAGGTGGACGGCGTCGACTTCGCGGGCCTCACGCCGTTGCTCGAGCTGAAGCTGGCCGCAGGGCTCACGGGTGGGCCCGAGCGTAAGAAGGACTGGGTCGACGTCCAGGCCCTCATCCGCGCCCGCACCCTCTCGCGCGAGACCGCGACAAGCCTGCATCCCTACGTCCGCGCGACGTACCTGGCGCTGTGGGACGAGCTCCACGCGAGCCACAAGCGGTACGTGCGGCGGTCGCTCCACCCGCTCGCCGACGGGGCTTCCCTCGAGGGTGCGCTCGCCGCCCTCGAGGTCACGACCGCGCAGTTCGCCACGATGCAAGCGGACGGCGTGGTCCTCGAGCGCTCGCGCTACGCCTGGCTCGTGACGACCGATCCCGTCATCGCCCGCACCTACGACCTGCACGACGCCACCGAGTTCGTCGCCGACGACTTCTGAGGTGCACGAGACGGACCGCCGGCGACCGCCGGCGGTGAGAGCCGCAAACCGCTCGAGTCCGAGCCGATCGGGCCCGGCACGCCGCTCGCCGCGGCCCTTCCATGGCTCGCTCCGACACCCACTGGTATGCTCTCTCTCCGATGACCTCGCGCGCCACCGACGGCCCGTTCCGGTCCGATCAGATCGCCGAGGGCTCACGCTACGAGCTCACGCGCGGGCACCCCGTGTACTGCGAGCCCGCCGGACGACGGCACGGCCTCGAGCACGTGCTCGGCACCCTGGCCCTCGGCACCGACCCGGCCGTCGCCGGGCAGGTGGGCGTCGATGTGGGCTTCACGCCCGACGACCGTACGCTGCGCGCACCCGACATCGCCGTCGGTGGCCTCGCGAACGAGCCTGGCTGGGCCGAGGGGGCACCGCGCCTGGCCGTCGAGTACGCCGACCGAGGCAACGCGGAGGCCGATCTGCGCTGCAAGATCGGCGAGCTGCTGGGCGCGGGCACCGAGGCCGTCTGGGTGGTGCGCCTCACCGGGCCGAAGCGCGTCGAGGTCCACACGCGCGACGGCCAGCGCACCTTCGGACACGACGAGGTGCTCCCCCTCGCCGGTGGCCTCTCGACCGCGGTGCCGGTCGCCGCCCTCTTCGATCGCGCCTCGGCCGAAGCCCTCGCGCTGCGAAACCTCCTCGCCCCCCACGGAGTGGTCTCCCTCGACGACCTGCGCGCAGAGGGACGCGAGCAAGGTCGCAACGAGGCGCGCGCCGAGGCGAGCGAGGAGGCGCACCGCACCCGAGTGCTCCTCCTCCGCATCGCGCACGTGCTCTCCACGCGCGGCCTCCCATGCGACGCCGCCCGCCTCGCGCACCTCGCCACGCTCTCCGTGTCGGAGCTGCAGATCACGCTCGACGCGCTGGACGCGACGGGCCGCTGGCCCTGAGCCGCGCGACCTCCAGCCAGCCCCACGAAGACGTCGAGCCCGGGGTTTCATGCCCCGGGCTCACGCCGCCGTCGGTGCCCCGGGCTTCAGCCCGGGGAAGAGCTGAAGGTCAGGGCTCCCCGAGCACGAAGTACGTGCTGGTCCCCGCGCCCGCGTCCGACGAGGGGCTCGTCACCACGCCGACCCAGAGGGCGCCCTTGTCGTCCACGAACAGGTCGGTGACCGTGCCCGCCTTCTTCAGCGAGAGGAACGTGGTGGCGGCGCCGCTCGGCTTCACCTTCTTGCCCGCCGCGTCCACCGCGTACGCGATGGATTTCACGTCCTGGGCTTCGTAGGTCTTGCCGTCGGTGGGCTGGTAGTAGAGGGCCTTGCCGTCGGCCGCGAGGGCCGAGACGTAGCTCGCGTTCAGGGTGACGAGCTCGTCGCCGGCCGTCGCGCCCTGGCCGCGCGCGACCGTGGTCTTCTCGAAGCCGCGGGTCTCGTAGAACGACTTGGTGGCGTCGGTGAAGTCGATGGTGGCGAGGACCACGAACACGTTGCCGTCGGGGTCGCGGGTCACGAGGCCCGAGTCGCCGCCGCGCCAGGTGGCGAGCTTCGTCGGGTCCTTGCAGGTGGCGTCGCCCGCCGGCAGCAGCTTGGGCGCCGCGGCCGTACCGCAGGAGTCCGCCGCCCAGAGGCCGGCGTCGCGCGGGCCGGTCACCTTGGCGGTCGCGAGGCCGGAGAGGCCGGTGAAGAGCAGGCGGCCGGCGTCGGAGCCGACGACGCCGAGGCTCGCGTTGCCATAGAAGCCCTTCATGAAGTAGCGGGTGAGCACGCCGCTCTTGTCGGTCAGGATCAGCTCGCCACCGAAGCTCGAGTCGGTGTACGTGAAGGCGGTCCAGCCGAAGAACGGCAGGTCGATGGCCGAGCCGCTCCAGAAGATGCCGCTCGGCAGGCTCGGCACGGGGACCTTCTGCTTCTCCGCCGTCAGCACGCCGACCGGGCCGGTGGGGAGCTTCCAGCGCACGAGGGCGACGTCGGGCGCCGACTCGAAGCCGAGCGGGCCGCCGTGACGACCCCAGCTCAGGTTCTGCGCGGCGACGGGGAGCGTGTACTGGCCCACGAGGCACTTCTTGGTGCCGCCCGGGAGCGAGAGCACCTTGTCGAGCTCGCTCGTGTCGGTGAGGCAGCTCGGCTTGGCGGTGTCACCCGGGGTGCCGGTGTCGACCACGTCGGGGGTGCCGGTGTCGGCGTCGCCGCCGACCTCGCTGACGACGCCGGTGTCGGGCCTGGGATCCTCGGATTCAGGGTCGCCCTCGCAGCCGGTGACGAGGAGCGAGACGGGACCGACGAACAGCGCGCACACGAGGGTGCGCACGGGAGAGTGCTTCATGACGACCTCCTTGGCACTCGCACCCCGCGAGCGTTGGTTGTCGTCGAGACGGCAGGTCTCCGGGCTCCCGGATCGTCCTCCCGTGGGCCCTTCCCGATCTCGCGATCAGTGGCTCTGCCCACGTTCGTCCCCGGTCACCGTGGCGGGGGCCGCGTCGGAATCGCACCGACTTCCCTATTCTCCCGCAGGATTGCGCGAGACCGCCTCGACGGTCGGAAGGACCCAGCGAGCTGGCTCCGGCCGACCCACGGCGGATAGCGTCGCCTCGCTCCGCCCGTCAACTGCTACCCTCGGCGGCGTGACTCGGCTCGCCTTGCTCGCTGCGCTCGTCGTCGTGTCGTCGGGCTGCACGTGCCGCAAGGAGAGCCCCGTTCCCACGCCGAACGTGGCTGCCGGTGGCTCGTCCGTGGCGCCGAGCCCCGCGGCCTCGATGAAGGCCGACGTCCAGCTGCTCCGCACGTCGCTCATCGTGTACGGCAGCTCGACCCCCCTGCCCATCTCGGCGGAGTTCAACGAGCCGCTGGCGGAGCTCGGACCGGCGCTGGAGCGCGCCGCCAAGGTGCGCGCGAGCGCGGACGACTTCGTGCGCATGCGCGTCGAGCGCGACGTGAACTACGGCCAGCTCACCCGCGTGCTGCAGGCCGGGATCGGCCACCGCATCTTCCGCTGGGAGATCGTGAGCTCCGACGCCAACGGCAGCATCCGCATGATCAAGACCCTCGCGCCCAGCGGCTTCCCGCGCGGCAACTGCTTCGCCACGGCGTGGGTCGGGCCCGACCAGCGCGTCCAGGTCGGCATCGACACCGAGCCGGTCGACGCGGCCGCGGGGATGAAGGGCATCATCGTAACCCCGCGCGACGGTCGCATGGCGCTCGACAACGTGCTCAAGGTGCTCCACCGCCTCGACGCGCAGTGCAAGGAGGGCCAGGTGCGCCTGCTCACGCAGCCCACGGCCACGTTCGGGTCGGTGATGGATCTCGCGCTCGCCATCGAGGACGCGAAGGACAAGCCGAAGGTCTCGCAGCTCCAGCTGGTGGTGCCCTCGCTCGGCCCGCTCGACTCGCCGGTCGAGGTGGTGAAGTAGCTACACCATCACCCCGACGTCGTAGATGGCGTGGGTCCACACCGCGGCGGCGAACCCGCGGAAGCGGTAGATGGCCGTCAGCACGAGGCCGCAGACCACGCGGAAGACGAACGAGCCGAGCGCGAACGTGTCGCCGAGGCTGCCGACGTAGTGCACGGCGCTGAAGGCGAAGGCGGCGACGAGCGCCCAGCCGACCTCGAGCAGCACGCGGCGGACACCCTGCGTCCAGCGGCCGATCAGGTAGGCGCCGAGGCCGAACAGGATCACGCGGAAGGCGACCTCTTCGTAGAAGCCGGCCCCCATCGAGCTGACCACCGCCGTGAAGGGGCCGAGCTTCTCGCGGGGGCCGAGGAGCGGCGCGGCGACGGCCCTGGCTGCAACGGCCATGACCACGGCATACAGGGTGGCCTCGCCGAGCCGCAGCGCGACGCGGCGACCGTTCAGCGTTCCACCCAGGCGGAACAGACGCACCCCGGCCGCCAAGAGGAGACCGAGGCCGAGGGTCAGACCGAGGTAGGCCGGAAGGGAGCGGTCGAGCACGGAAAGGAGCAAATCCGTGACGGGGTCGCAGCCGTTGCGGACCGAGAGGAAGACGACGCCGAGGTGGTAGAGGAAGAAGACCGGCGCCGTGAGGAGCAGGTCGGCGCCCTCGAAACGCCGGCCTTCCGGTGCGGGCGGCGGTGCCCTGGGGGCCAGGGCGTCGGCAGGTATGGGGGTTGCCGCGGGCACGGTCCCCCCATGGTAGGCACGCCGGGGCGCTTTCCCAGGCCAGAGGGAGTATCCGGCGCGTAGGTCGTGTTAGGCTCCTTCGAGGGGCCCACACGTCCCAGGTGATGTGAGGGTTTGGGGGTTTCGAACAGCGTGGCCAACGGTTCTCTCGAGAGCGAAATCACCAGCGAGCGCACGGGTCCGGAGACCTTCGGCCGCTACACCCTGCTCGAGAAGATCGGCCAGGGTGGCATGGCCGAGGTCTTCCGCGCGAAGTCCTATGGCGTGGAGGGCTTCGAGAAGGTCCTCGTCATCAAGCGGATCCTGCCGCAGCTGGCGCGCGAGCCCAAGTTCGTCGACCTGTTCGTGCGCGAGGCCAAGCTCTCGGTGCGGCTGTCGCACGCCAACGTCGTCCAGGTGTTCGACCTCGGGCGCGTGGGCGGCGCGCTGTTCATCGCGATGGAGTACGTGCAGGGGCTCGATCTCGCGACCCTGCTGTCCTGGAACCGTCGCCGCAACGCGCCCGTGGCCGTCAGCGTCGCCGGGTACGTCGCCGCCGAGGTCGCCAAGGGGCTCGACCACGCGCACCGCCGTCGCGACGAGCAGATGCGCCCCCTCGGCATCGTCCACCGCGACGTCTCGCCGCAGAACGTCCTCCTCAGCTACGAGGGCGAGGTCAAGGTCACCGACTTCGGCATCGCCAAGGCCCGCGACATCATGGGCGGCGGCGAGGAGGACGACGAGGGCGTCCGCAGCGACGGCCGCATCTCGATCCGGGGAAAATACGCCTACCTCGCGCCCGAGCAGGCCAGCGGCGGCGCGACCGACGCGCGGTGCGACATCTTCTCGCTGGGCATCGTCATGTACGAGATGCTCGCGGGGTCGAACCCCTTCGCCGCGCCCACCATGTTCGAGACGCTGCGGCGCGTGCGGCTCGCCGAGCACCCGCCGCTCGAGCTCGCGCGGCCCGACGTGCCCAAGGAGCTCGCGGCGATCGTCGCGCGCGCCCTCGCCCAGAAGCCCGAGGACCGCTACCCGGACGCGGCCCGGTTGCACGACGACCTGCTCGCCTTCCTGTACAGCTCGGGCGAGCGGTTCGGCGCCCACACCCTCTCCGATCTGCTGCTCGACTACCGGGAGCGCGAGCGCGCCGCGCCGTCGGTGGCGCTGCCCGCGGCCGACCTCGCGCTCGACGAGGACGTCGAGGCGGGGCTCGTGCGCACGCCGGTCGAGGTCCCCGACCCGTCCGACGTCGCGACTGCGCCGCCCCGCCCCACCACCGCGGCCTCGCTGTCCGCCGAGGGCGGCGGGGGTGGCCTCGCGCGCGCCGTGGCGCTCGGCCAGCACCGCGAGGTCACCGCGCTCGTGCTCGACGTGAGCCGCGCCCGCCCCAGCCCCGATGGGGGCCTCGTCGGCGCGAGCAAGACCAGCGACTCGGACCGGTTCGAGCGGAGCCAGGCGCTGAACGCGGTCGACACCGGCAACGCCCTCCTCCGCCGCTACGGCGCGCAGATCGTCGAGGCCGACGCCACGCGCCTCGAGGCCATCTTCGGGCTCGATCCCGCCGACGGCCGCGACACCGACCTCGCCGTCCGCGCCGCGCTCGTCGTCGGCCGCGCGCTGCGCGAGGTGGCGCCCGACGCGTCGATCGGCTTGCACGCGGGCAAGGTGTCGGTCGACGGCGACGGCAAGCTCGTGCGCGACGACCGCTGCTCCGCGCTGTTCTCCGGCGCGCGCGAGCTCTCCCACGCGCGCGAGGGGCGCGTCGCGATCTCGACCGCGGCGCTCCGCCACGTGCAGGCCTCGGTCGACTACGAGCCGATCCCCGACGCGGCGCGCGTGCTCGCGAGCGTCAACGGCGTGCTGCTGCGCGGGCGCAAGGCCGCCGCGGATCAGTGGGCGAAGTTCGTCGGGCGGCGCGAGGAGCTGCGCGTGCTGGGCGAGATCCTCGCGTCGGCCACGCGGCGGCGCGCGCGGCTCGTGACGGTGCGCGGCGCGGCGGGCTCGGGCAAGACCCGCCTGCTCCACGAGGTGCACCGGCGCCTGCAGCGCGGCGCGTACAACGTCGGCTGGTACCTCGCGAGCTGCTCGCCGCACGGCGCCGATCTCCCGCTGTCCGGCGTCGCGGCCATGCTGCGCGTCCTCTGCGGCATCGAGGAGGGCGACGACCAGGCCAAGCTCGACGCGGTGCGCCCGCGCCTGCGCGCCCTCGGCCTCGGCGACGACGACCAGCGCACGGTCATCGACCTCGTGCGCGAGGGCGGCGACGCCGCCAAGGGCGGATCCACCGGCACGCAGGAGCACGCGGCCGCGGCCCTCGCCCACATGGTCGCGCGCCTGTGCGACGACCGGCTCCAGGTGCTCGCGTGGGACGACATCCAGTCGATCGATCCCGCGTCGATCGCGGTGCTCTCGAGCCTCACGCGCGCGGTCGCCGGCGCGCGCGTGGTCCTGCTGTTCGCGGGCCTCGGCGGCGAGGAGGGCGGCGAGGCCGCGCCCGGTCGCAGCAACGGCGTGCTCGTCGAGCCCGACGCCCCCCGCGGCCTCGGAGATGGGCCGAGCGAGGAGCTCGGAGCCGCGTCGCGACCGAGCGGGCGCCCGCCGAGCAGCCGCACCGCCACCCACCACCTCATCGTGCTCGAGGACCTCAGCGAGGACGACACGCGCCGCATGCTGGCCTCGCGGCTCGGCGTGCGCGAGGTCGCCCCCGAGCTCGTCACGTTCGTGGCCCAGCGCGCGGCCGGCAACCCGCTCTTCATCGAGGAGCTCCTGCGCGCGATGCAGGACGCGGGCGCGATCGCGAAGCAGAAAGAGGAGATGGAGGGGCGCGACGGCGCGCGCGTCACCATCGAACGGGCCATCCCCCGCCGGCTGGGCGAGGCCATCGATCTCCCCAAGTCGCTGCGCGGCCTCGTGTCGTCGCGCGTGGCCAAGCTCCCGGCGCTCGAGCGCGGCGTGCTCACGGCGATCGCGCTCATCGGCGAGCCGACGGAGATCGACCTGCTCGCGGCCTCGGTGAGCGACCCGATCCTCAAGGAGCAGCTCGGCGGCGTCGCGGGGCTCGAGCGCCTCATCGCGCCCCTCGAGGCCTCCGGGCTCCTGCGCCGCGAGGGCGAGCGCAACGTCGCCTTCGTGTCGCCGATCGGCCGCGAGGTCGTGCTCGACGCGGCCCCCGCCGAGGCCAAGCGCGAGCTGCACGCCGCCATCGCCGCCGCCCTGATGGCCCTGCCGAGCCCGCCCAACGACCGCGTCGGGCACCACCTGCTCGAGGGCGGCGACCGCGACCGGGCGGCCAGCTACTTCGGCCTCTCGGGCGCCGCGCACCTGGCCGCGGGGCGACCCGAGGCGGCCGCGCGCGACCTCACCCGCGCCTTCACGGCCTCCGACCTGCGCATGCGCGACAAGGAGCAGATCCGCGCGTGGCTCCAGGCGCTCGTCACCGCCCTCGGCACCGCGCGCGGCGGTCGGGTGCAGGGCGCGGCCGACGCGGCCACGGCGATCGACCGGGCCCTCGCGTGTCTCAGCGGCGAGCCCGGCCTCAAGCTCCCGGCGCTCGTCGACGCGGGCCGCGGGTTCGCCTCGGTGTCGCAGTTCGACCGCGCCCGCGCGGCCTTCGACGAGGCCGAGGCCCTCGCGCAGAAGGATGCGGGAGACCCCGCCTCGGGGGCCCTCCGCAGCGTGCTCATGGCGCGCGCCGACATGCTGCGCCGCACCGGCGAGTTCGGCGAGGTGGTGAAGCTGCTGCGCCGGATCGAGACCGGCGAGCAGGCCCCGAGTCGCGAGCAGTACGACGTGCTCATCAGCCTCTCGCAGGCCACGGCGGCCATCGGCGGTGAGGGCGCCAGCGAGCGTGCGCTCGCCCAGCTCGAGAAGGCCGCCGACGTCGCGGCGCGCATCGGCGACACGGTGCTGCTCGAGGCCGAACGCGCCAAGGCCCGCGTGCTCATCCACTGCTTCTGCCGCGACTGGGTCGAGGGCGCGAAGTGCGCGCAGAAGGCCGCGGACCGGGCGCGCGAGGTCGGCCTGCTCTACGAGACGGCCATCAACCTGCACAACCTCGGCGACTGCCTCCTCCACCTGTCGGACCACGCGGCGGCCTACGCCGCCTTCCAGCAGTCGCTGCTGCTCGGCGAGGAAGGCGGGCACGACCGCCTCGTCGCGATCAACCGCGGCCCCATCCTCTACCTCGACGCCATCGGTGGCGACGCCACCGCGCTGCACCGGCTCCGCGAGATCAACCAGTGGAACCACCAGCGCGGTTACGCCTGGGACGAGATGAACACCCGCTACCTGCTCGGCCTCGTGCACGTCGCCCGCAAGGAGGAGCAGGCCGCGCGCATGGAGCTCGACGCCGCCCGCGCGCTCGCGGTCCAGCTGCAGATGACCGGCATCGTGCTCGACTGCGACGAGGCCTTCGCCAAGCTCGCGAAGTAGCGACTATCGGCCGCGCGCGCGCCGGACTTCGAGGGTCTGCTCGATCTGGGCGATGGCGAGGTCACTCGCCGGCGATGGTCATCGCGGACACGCGGAAGGTCGGCGTCGCGATGCTGGTGCGCAGGTCGAGGTCGTCGCCGACGAGGTCGATGCGCTGGAGGAGCTGGTCGAGGTTCAGCGAGATGGTGATCTCGCTCACCGGGTGGGTGAGCTTGCCGTCCTCGATGAGGAACCCGCCGGCGCCGCGGCTGAAATCGCCGGTCACCGCGTTGAAACCGAAGCCCATCATCTCGGTGACGTAGAGGCCGCGTTTGGTCGAGGCCACGATCTCCTCGGCCTTGGTCTTGCCGCGCTGGAGGACCAGGTTGGTGCACCCGGGGCCGACGCCGCCGCTGCCGCCGCGCGAGGCGCTGCCGGTGGACGGCTTGCTCAGCTTGCGGCCGCTGTAGCTGTCGAGGAGGTAGGTGCGCAGCACGCCGCGCTCGACGACCACGTTCACGCGCGACGCAAGCCCCTCGCCGTCGAACGGGCGCGCGCCGGGGGCGCCGACGAGCGTCGGGTCGTCGACGATGGTGACCAGATCGGACGCGACGGGCGTGCCCTCGCGATCGCAGAGATAGCTGGATTTGCGGTAGATCGAGCCGCCGGAGACGCAGCCCGCGAGCAGGCCGAGGATCGAGCGACCGGCGTCGGGGTCGAACACCACGGGCAGCTCGCCGGTCGGGATCTTGCGCGCGCCGAGCTTGCGCAGCGTGCGCCGCGCGGCCTCCTTGCCCACGGCCTCCTCGTCCTCGAGGTCGGCGAGGCGACGCTTGGCGGTCCAGTGGTAGCCGCGACGCTTCTTCTCGCCGCCGGGCTCGTCGGCGACCGGCGTGACGACGAGCGAGGCGTACGAGCCGCGATAGCCGCCGCGGAACCCGCCGCTCGTGACCAGGACGACGCCGCCCTGGGTGCGCGAGAAGGTGGCGCCTTCGCTGTTGGTGATCCGCGGATCGAAGGCGCGCGCGGCGGCCTCGGCGCGGGTGGCGCGCCGGACGGCCTCGGCCGCGTCGACCGTGCCGCACGCGGGATCGTAGAGGTGGAGCTCGGGCCACGGACCGTGGGTGAGGAGGTCGGCGGCGGGCGGGCCCGCGAACGGATCGGGCTGGCCGAGCTCGACGAGCTCGAGCGCGTCCTCGACGAAGCGCTGGACGCCCTCGTCGGTGGTGTCGCTCGTGGAGGTGAGCGCGACCCGGTAGGCGCCGCCTTCGCCGCGCTTCATCACGCGCATGCCGAGGGCGCGGTGGCCGGCCTCCTCGACGAGCTCGGGCTCGCCGAGGCGCACGCGGGCCGAGAGCTCGCTGCCGCTGCGGGCGATGACCTCGACGACGTCGGCGCCGCCCTTCTTGGTCCGCGCGACGATGTCGTCGGCGAGCGCGAGGAGCCGGTGGAGCTCGCGGTCCTGGCTCGGCCCTGCGCCCTGGATTTCGATGCCCGGATCTCGCGGTTCGCTCACCCCGCGACGCTAGCGCACCCCGCCAACCGCGGCCCAGGGCGGGGCGCGATTTTTCTCCCGCACGAATGTAAAGCCCCCGTTTTACATCCGTGCGGAAACAAAAAACGGCCCACCCGAGCTGGTCCCTTTCGGACTCGGGGCTCAGGCCGGGTCTTCGCCGATGCGGCGGTAGATCGTGCGGATCGAGATACCGAGGAGCTGCGCGGCGAGGGCCTTGTCGCCCTTCACCTGGCGGAGGGTCTCGCGGATGGCCACGAGCTCCATCTGCTCGATCGGGGTGCCGACCGGGAAGGTGAGCTGCGCCGGGGGCGCGCTCGAGTCGCCCTGCGCGACGTGCTCGGGCAGGTCCTCGGTGCCGAGCTGCGCCGAGCGGCAGAGCACCACGGCGCGCTCGATGATGTTCTCGAGCTCGCGGACGTTGCCCGGGAAATCGTAGGCCATCAGGCGATCGATCGCGGCCTTGCTCGCCGAGAGGCGGGGCTTGCCGTTCTTGGCGCAGTAGGTGCCGAGGAAGTGGTCGACGAGCAGCGGCACGTCCTCGCGGCGGGTGCGCAGCGGCGGCGAGGTGACCGCGATGACGTTGAGGCGGTAGTAGAGGTCTTCGCGGAAGCGGCCCGCCTCGACCTCCTTGCGCAGGTCGCGGTTGGTGGCGGCCACGATGCGCACGTCGGCGCGGACGGTGTCGCCGCCGACGGGCTCGTATTCGCCCTCCTGCAGCACGCGGAGCAGCTTGACCTGCACGGCCGGCGTGAGCTCGCCGATCTCGTCGAGGAACAGGGTGCCCGACGTGGCCTTGGCGAACCGCCCCTCGCGCTTCTGCACGGCGCCGGTGAACGCGCCGCGCTCGTGGCCGAACAGCTCGGCCTCGAGGATCGACTCGGGGATCGCCGCGCAGTTGACCGCGACGAACGGCCCGTGCGCGCGGTTGCTGCGCTCGTGCAGGTAGCGGGCGAGCAGCTCCTTGCCGGTGCCGCTCTCGCCGAGCACGAGCACGGTGGCCATCGATGGCGCTGCCTGCGCGATGGTCTCGAGGACGCGCCGCAGCGCGATCGAGGTGCCGACGATCTCGCGGTGGGTGAGGACGTCGATCTGCTTCTTGAGGGCGCGGTTCTCGGCGAGCAGCTTGTGGTGCGCGCCGGCGAGCCGCACGCTCTTCACGATCTGGCTGCGCTTGAGGGGCTTCTCGACGAAGTCGAACGCGCCGTCCTTCATCGCGGCGACGGCCGTCTCGACGGTGCCGTACGCCGTCATGAGCACGACCTGGGTCTCGGGCGAGACCTGCTTGAGGGCGCGCAGGAGATCGAGGCCCGAGGTGCCGGGCATCATGAGGTCGGTCACCACGACGTGCACGCGGTGCTTGCGGCACAGCTCGAGCGCGCGCTTGGCGCCGGGCGCGCCGAGGACGCGCATGGCCTCGCGCTTGAAGATCGTCTCGAGGGACTGGAGGTTCGCCGCGTCGTCGTCGACCACGCACACGGTGAGCGCGTCGGGCCCCACCTCGGGCGCGGGCGCCCCCGCGTCGGTCGATTCGGGCGCCTGTTCGTCGGTCGGATCGCTCATCTGCGCTGTGCTCCTACCCCCGGGCCATGAGGCTCACCCCCGGGGCTCTCTCCTCCCATGGGGCTCACCCCCGGGCTGAAGCCCGGGGCACCGACGCCATCGTAAGCCCGCAAGGCGGGCTCCTGAACGTCGACGACCACTGTTTTCATTCCTGCGGCGAGGCTCCAGCCAGGGATTCGAGGAGGGGAAGCCCGGGGTCCATGCCCCGGGCTTGCGCTGCAGTCGGTGCCCCGGGCTTCAGCCCGGGGGACCGGCACGAGCTCGGGCAGAGCAAACGGGCCCTCAGATATGGGGCAAGATCTCTTCGCGGGCGCGGCGGACGTCTTCTTCGAAGTCGATCTCGGTCCAGGCGACGTCGCCGACCGGCACGTAGC